>CAITEM010000324.1 GCA_903891395.1 uncultured Hyphomicrobiales bacterium
CTGCAGCGCGCCCCAGCCGTACATCACCATGTAGTCCGGCTTGTCGCGGCGGACGTTGAGCCACTGCGACGACTGGTTCTGCATATCGGTGGCGGCAACGGGATAGAGCTTCAGCGTGAAACCGTAATCCTTGGAGACCTGCTCGAAGAACGGGATCGGCTCCTTGCCGAAACCGGCGTCGAGATAGATGTAGCCGATGGTCTTGCCCTTGAGCTTGTCGAGGCCGCCTTCCTTGGCGCCGAGATAGGACAGGATCATCGAAGCGCCGTCCCAATAGGTTGCGGGCGGGTTGAAAATCCAGGGGAAGGTGTCGCCGATCGCCGACGCCGACAGGCCGTAGGCCATCGACAGCACCGGGATCTTGTCGACCGAAGCGCGCGGGATCAGCGGCAGCGTGATGCCGGTCGACCACGGATTGACGACGACGGGTTTCTTGTCTTTGACGGCCTCGTAACATTCGAGGCCTTTCTTGGTGTCGTAGCCGGTTTCGCATTCCTCGATGGCGATCTTGACGCCGCCGATGCCGCCGTCGCGCTGATTGAGCATCTCGAGATAGTCGTGCATGCCCTCGGCGATATAGATGCCGGAACCGGAGAACGGCCCGGTGCGATAGGTGAACAGCGGCACGTAGATGGAATCTTCCGCCGCGGAGGGCGCAGGCGCGGCCGTCATCGCGGCTGCGACGATCAAGGCTCCCGCAAGAATCGACGATGTCACACGCATGTTTTACCTCCCTGTTGACGCGCCTTTCCGGCGCCTTTGGCGTTAGTTTGAACCGTTAATAGGGGAATGGCCAGACCCTCAATTTCTGCTTGGTGATCTGCCACAGCCGGGCCAGACCGAGCGGCTCGATAATCAGAACCAGCACGATCAGCGCGCCGACGGTCATGAAGGTCAGGTGTTCGATGGTGGCAGGCAAGATATTCCAGCCGAGCCCGTGCAAGCCCACCTTCAGCACGATCGGAAGGCCATAGATCAGGGCGGCGCCAAAGAACGAACCGGTCAGGCTGCCGAGCCCGCCAATGATGACCATGAACAAAATGGTGAAGGACTGGTCGATATTGAAGACACCCGGCTCGGCGCTGCCGTACCAGAAGAACACCATCAGCGCGCCGGCGACGCCGCAATAATAAGACGAGATGGCGAAGGCCAGCAGCTTGGTGCGGTAGAGCGGAATGCCGATCAGTTCAGCCGCGAGATCCATGTCGCGCACCGCCATCCACATGCGCCCGATGCGGCCATGCACCAGGTTCGATGCGAGCCAGGTCAGTAGCGTAACGATGGCGAGAATAACGAGATAGCGCAGTTGCGGCGTCGCGTTCGGGCCCGTCAGCGGCACCGAGAACAGCGTGCGCGTCGGCACCTCGATCGCGCCGGACGTATTGTAGTTGGTCAGCCACTGGATACGGATGAAGGACCAGTCGAGAAAGAACTGCGCGGCGAGCGTCGCCACCAGGAGATAGAAGCCCTTGATCCGCAACGACGGCAGGCCGAACAAAATTCCAAGTGCGGTGGCGAAAAATCCCGACACGAAAATCCAGACGATGACGTTGACGCCGGGGAAGAACGTGGTGAGCTTGTAGCAAGCGAAGGCGCCGACACCCATGAAGCCGCCGGTGCCGAGCGACAGCAGGCCGGTGTAGCCGGTAAGAATGTTCAACCCGATCGAAGCCAGCGCCAGGATCAGGAACGGGATCATGATCACGTTGATGAAAAAGTCCGACGCCGCGAACGGAATGAACACAAAGGCGCCGACGAGAATGACCGCCAGGCCGATGCGGTCCTGCAGAATCGGAAACACGGCCTGGTCGGCCTGATACGTCGTCTTGAACTGGCCGGCTTCACGGTAAAACATATTAAGGCCCCGTCATTCCGGGACACATGCGAAGCATGTGGACCCGGAATCCAGAAACGGCATGATGGACAAGCGGTCTGGCTCTGGATTCCGGGTTCGCGCCCGACTGGGCGCGCCCCGGAATGACCGTGGGTTTTGGATTCATCATGCTCAAATCCGCTCGATAATCTTTTCGCCGAACAGGCCCTGCGGCCTGAACAGCAGGAAAACGAGGGCGATGACGTAAGCCAGCCAGCTTTCGATGCCGCTGCCGAGCAGCGGTCCCCAGTAGAATTCGCCGAGCTTCTCGCCGACGCCAATGATGAGGCCGCCGACGATAGCGCCGGGAATCGAAGTGAAACCGCCGAGGATCAGCACCGGCAGCGCCTTGAGCGCAATGATCTGCAACGAGAACGACACCTCGGAGCGCGCGCCCCACATGATGCCCGTCACCAGCGCGACAATGCCGGCGGCAAACCAGACCACCACCCAGATCTGCTCCAGCGAAATGCCGACCGACAAAGCGGCCTTGTGGCTGTCGGCGACGGCGCGTAGCGCACGGCCGATGCGAGTCTTCTGGAAGAACAGCGCCAGGAACAGCACCATTAGCGACACGATCACCGCCGCGGCGATGTCGATTTTCTGCAGGCTGACGAAGCCACCGAACATCTTGATGTCATAGGCGCCGCTCGGCAGATACAGTTCGGAGGCGATCATCTTTTTCGGATTGCCGCCGAACACCAGTTCGCCGAAGCCGATCAGAAAATACGTCAGGCCGAACGTCGCCATAAACAGGATGATGTCGGGCTGATTGACCAAAGGCCGCAGCATCAGCCGCTCGACCAGGAAAGCGAGGCCGAACATCACCACGATGGTGAGGAACAGCGCGACGAAGGCCGGAATGCCGAGTTCGTGCAGGCCGACCAGCGTCAGCGCCGCGAACACCACCATGATACCCTGGGCGAAGTTGAACACACCGGAGGCCTTGAAGATCAGCACGAAGCCGAGCGCGATCAGCGAATACAATACGCCGGCGACCAGCCCTTCCCACAACGTCTGCACCAGCAGATCGGGCGCCGCACCCATCTGCATGAACGGATCGATCAGGATTTTGTAGGCGAGGTCCATCAATGTGCGACCCCGAGATAGGCATCGATCACGGCTTGCGTACGCTTGACCTCGTCCGGCGTGCCGTCGGCGATCTTGACGCCGTGATCGAGCACGACGACGCGGTCCGACAGATCCATCACCACGCCCATGTCGTGCTCGATCAGCACGACCGTGGTGCCGAAGTGATCGTTGACGTCGAGGATGAAGCGAGACATGTCCTCTTTCTCTTCGAGATTCATGCCGGCCATCGGCTCGTCGAGCAGCAGCAGTTCCGGCTCCATCGCCAGCGCGCGGCCAAGTTCGACGCGCTTCTGCAGGCCATAGGGCAGCCGGCCGACCGGCGTGCGGCGGATTTCCTGGATCTTGAGGAAGTCGATGATCTCCTCGACGCGGCGGCGATGCTCGACCTCTTCATTCATCGCCGGGCCGAAGCGCAGCAACTGCCAGAACAGATTCTTGTTCATGCGCAGCGTGCGGCCGGCCATGATGTTGTCGAGCGAGGTCATGCCGCGAAACAGCGCGACGTTCTGGAAGGTGCGCGCGATGCCGCCCTTGGCCGCGTCGTGCGGCCGCATCTTGCTGCGGGTCTCGCCCTTGAAGGTGATGCGGCCGTGCTGCGGCTGGTAGAAGCCGTTGATGATGTTGAGCATCGACGTCTTGCCGGCGCCGTTCGGGCCGATGATGGCGCGGATTTCGCCTTTGCGGATGTCGAAGGAGACGTCGGTCACCGCTTTCACGCCGCCGAACGCCAGCGAGACGTTTTCGACGGCCAACAGCACGCCGCCGGTTGCGATGTCGGCGCCGCCCGGGACTCTCATGCCGCCTGCCCCAGCGCCGGCAGCGGCGCGATGGCCATATCGCGGATTTTCACACGCGCGCTGATGGTACCTTTGCGGCCATCCTCGAACGTCACTTCGGTCGAGATGTCGGCCTCTTTCGAGCCGTCGTAGAGCGCCTTGATCAACGTGGCGTAGCGCTCGGCGATGAAGCCGCGGCGAACCTTCTGCGTGCGCGTCAGTTCGCCGTCGTCGGCGTCGAGTTCCTTGTGCAAAATCAGAAAGCGTTTGATCTGCACGCCGGCCATCATCTTGTCGGCGGCAAGCGAGGCGTTGGTCTCGGCAACGTGCGTCTCGATCATGTCGTAGACCAGCGCGTGGCCGGCGAGTTCCTGATACGACGCGTAGACGACGTTGTTGCGCTCGGCCCAGCTGCCGACCGCCGTGAGGTCGATGTTGATCATCACCGTGACGAAGCCCTGCTTGTCGCCGTAGGCGACGACTTCGCGGATGTTCGGATAGAACTTGAGCTTGTTCTCGATGTATTTCGGCGGGAACAGCGTGCCGTCGGTGAGCTTGCCGACGTCCTTGGCGCGATCGATGATCTTGAGGTGGCCGGTCTTCTCGTCGAAAAAACCGGCGTCCCCCGTCATGACGTAGCCGTCCGGCGTCATCGCCTCGGCGGTCTTGGCATCATCCTTGAAATAACCCGAGAACATGCCGGGCGACTTGAACAGCACCTCGCCGTTCTCGGCTATACGGATATCGACGTTCGGACAGGCCGGACCGACCGTGTCGGAATAGATCGCGCCGTCGGGCTGGGCGGTGATGTAAAGAAAGGCTTCGGTCTGGCCGTAGAGCTGTTTCAGGTTCAGCCCGATGGAGCGGTAGAACGCGAAGAGATCCGGGCCGATCGCCTCGCCCGCGGTATAGGCGACGCGCACGCGCGAAAAGCCAAGTGTGTTCTTCAGCGGGCCATAAACCAGAATATGGCCCAGCCAATAGAGCAGCCGGCCCACCAGCGGCACGGATTGCCCGTTGAGGATGCGCTCGCCGTAGCGCCGCGCGACGCCGAGGAAATAGTGAAACATCTTGCGCTTGAGGAGGCCGGCGTCCTCCATGCGGATCATCACGCGCGTCAGCATCTGTTCAAGCGTGCGCGGCGGCGCGAAATAAAAACTGGGGCCGATCTCGCGCAGATCCGACATCGCCGTATCGGCGCTTTCCGGACAAGCCATGCAGAAGCCGGACACCAGGCCCTGCGCATAATTAAGATAGTGATCGCCGACCCAGGCCAGCGGCAGATAGGCGAGCGCGACGTCGTTCTCGGTGAGCTTGTCGAAGGCGACGGTGTCGGACGCCGCTCTGACCGATCGCTCACCGGTCAGCACCACGCCCTTCGACGTCCCGGTGGTGCCGGAGGTGTAGAGAATGATCGAAGGGTCGGCGCCCTGGGTCGCGGCAATCTCGCCATCGAGCCAGGCGCCGAGCGCGGCATCTTCGGCGAGCGCCTTGCGGCCGTCGGCGATGACGTTTTCCATCGACGTCAGCTTGCTGTGATCGTAATCGCGCAAGCCCCGCGTTTCGTCGTAGACCATTTGCTCCAGCTTCGGCAGCCGGTCGAGCACCGACTGGATCTTGTCGATCTGCTCCTGATCCTCGACCGCGGCGAAGCGAACGTCGGCATGCGCCAGCACGAAGGATAATTCCTCGGCGACCGCATCGGCATAGACCGGCACCGGAATGGCGCCGAGCATCTGCACCGCCATCACCGACCAATAGAGCTTCGGCCGGTTGGCGCCGACGATGGCGACGGTTTCACCGCGCTGCACGCCGAGCCGGTGCAGGCCCGCCGCATAAGCGCGAACAAGTTCAGCGACTTCGCTCCAGGTCCAGGACTGCCAAACGCCGAGATCCTTGTGCCGCATTGAGGGCCGCGTCCCATACCATTGGGCGTTGCGCATCAACAGCTTGGGGAACGTATCCGCCACGGCGGAGGCATCGAACGGCACTGCCTGATCCCTCCCTTTGACCGCGCCGCCCAGGCATCCGGCGAAACGGCGTTTGCCGTCAATTTGGGACGGTCTTGTATCGCGTTATCTCGATATGAAAACACGGATCGGGGCGGGTCAAGCCGCGCCCGAACGGTATTTGGTCGCATAGGTCTCGTCATTCCGGGTTCGTACGCTCACGCGTGCGCCCCGGAATAACGCGGATTATTCCGCCGCTTTGAGGAACGGCGCGGCGCCTTGCGCGAATTGGTCGCGCAGCACGTCTTCCTCGGCCTTGGCGGAGTTGACGTGGCGCTCCTTGATCGGGCCGAAGCCGCGGATCTTTTCCGGGATCGAGGCCAAAGCCACTGCGGTGTGGTGGTTGGCGGTGGACAGTTCGGCGTTGATGGTGGCGAGCATCGCCAGGTAATCGGCGACCAGCTTGCGCTCCATGCGGCGCTCGGCGGCGTAGCCGAACGGATCGAGCGGCGTACCGCGCAGAAACTTGAACTTCGACAGCACGCGGAACACGCTGAGCATCCAAGGCCCGAACGATTTCTTTTTCGGTTCGCCGGTGTGCGGGTCGCGCTTGGCCCACAGCGGCGGCGCCAGATGGAATTCGAAGCGCAGATTGCCACCGGCGAAAGTCGACTTCACCCGCTGGACGAACGAGGTGTCGGTGTAGAGCCGGGCGACTTCGTATTCGTCCTTGTAGGCCATCAGTTTGAACAGATAGCGCGCGACCGCTTCCGACAATCCGGTCTGACCCGGCGTACGCTCGGCTTCGGCGGCGCGCACCTTCTCGACCCAGGACAAATAGCGCTTTGCGTAGCGTTTACTCTGATAGGCGGTGAGAAACTGGACACGGCGCTCGACCGTCTCGCCGAAGGTCTGCGACAGCCGCAGCGAGTCGTTTTCTTCCTGCGGACGCGGCGCCACCAGCGCCTCGAGCGCGGCCGGATCGACCGCCGCGCGACGGCCATAGCGGAACGCGGCGATGTTCATCGGCACCGCTTCACCGTTCATCTCTATCGCCTTCTCGACCGCTTCCGCCGACAACGGCAGCGCACCGACCTGGAAGGCGTAGCCAAGCATGAACATGTTGCCGCCGATGGAATTGCCGAGCAGCGCCGTCGCCAACCGGCTCGCGTCGACGAAATTGCTGCGGCCAGCGCCCGCCGCGGTGACGATGGCGCGCTTGAGCCGTTCGGTCGGCAGCGAGTAATCGGCGTTGCGGGCAAAGTCGCCGGGCAGGAATTCCGCGGTATTGACGATGACGCGCGAATTGCCCGGCTTGATGGCGCTCAGCACCTTCTTGGTGCCGACCACGACGATGTCGCCACCCAGCACCAGATCGGCGCTCGCGGCCGCGACGCGGATGGCGTGAATATCGTCGGGATTGTTGGCGATGCGGATATGGCTGAAGACCGCACCGCCCTTCTGCGCCAGACCGGCCATGTCGATGATGCCGACGCCCTTGCCTTCCAGATGCGCCGCCATGCCGACAATGGCGCCGATGGTGACGATGCCGGTGCCGCCGATGCCGGTGACGATGATGCTATAGGGATGATTGATCAGCGGCACGCTCGGCGGCGGCAGCTCCGGCCAGTCGGCCGGCGTCGCAACGCTCTCGCCCTTCTTCAACTGCGCGCCGTGCACGGTGACGAAGGACGGGCAGAAGCCGTTGACGCAGGAATAATCCTTGTTGCAGCTCGACTGATCGATGGTGCGCTTGCGGCCCCA
>CAITEM010000325.1 GCA_903891395.1 uncultured Hyphomicrobiales bacterium
CCAACTCGGCGACCGCAACGTCACCATCGAGCTGTCGGAGGAGGCCGCGCGCTGGCTGATCGCCAACGGCTACGACGAATTGATGGGCGCGCGCCCGATGGCGCGCGTGATCCAGGAGCACATCAAGAAGCCGCTGGCCGACGAGGTCCTGTTCGGTCATCTCAAGAACGGCGGCCACGTCCGCGTCATCGTCGACAAGGACGAGAACGGCCGCGACAAGCTGGGCTTCGAATATCTCGACGGGCCGATCACGCCGAAGCCGGAAAAAATCCCGGCGGAAGCGCGGCCGAAAGCCAAGCGCCGCTCGCCGCGGCCGAAGCCGAAAAGCGACGGCGGCAAGGACAGCGGCGGCAAGAAGGGCTCGGTGCCCAAGGTGCCGCTGGCCAAAGTCTGACGGCCATTTAAAAGACAACGAAAGGCCGGGCTTCGCGCCCGGCCCTTTTGCACGCCGTCCATGCGGGGCAGGCCGCCCGGTTGCGAACGGATCGCGCCTATGAGAGAGCTTGGCTCCGCTCATGGCTACGCTCGAAACATTCCCGTCGTCCGCCGCCGCATATTTTGCCGGCGTCAAATCCGCGCTGACTTCAGTTTATGTCATCGTGTTGATGGGCACCTATATCGGCCTCGGCGCGCTGACGCATGACGCCGGCCTTTCGCCATTTTGGCTGACGACATCGACGGTATTGGTATGGGCCGCGCCTGCGCAATTGCTCATGATCTCTGCGATCGGCACCGGTGGTACCATGGTCGAAGTTGCGCTCGGCGTTACGCTCAGCGCGATGCGGCTTTTTCCGATGGTGGTCGCGTTGCTGCCGGTTCTGCGGGGGCCCGCCACCCGGTTGCGTGATTTGCTGCTGCCGACGCACTTCACCGCTATCAGTATGTGGGTTGAGTCCTTGCGGCTGTTGCCGCTGGTCGCGCGCGAGCACCGCGTTGCGTTCTGCAATGGACTGTCTTCCGGCTATATGGGCACCGCGGCGGTATTCGGTTTTGTCGGCTATTACCTTGCCGCCGGGCTGCCGCCGCTTCTCGCCAGCGTGCTGTTGTTTCTGACGCCGATGTCTTTCTTCCTGTCGACAATCAAGGGTGCGCGCCTCGCTGTCGACAAAATTGCGCTCGTATTGGGTTTGGTGCTCGGTCCCTTGCTTGCTTATTGGCAGGTGCAGCTTGATTTGATGTGGACCGGCGTGATCGGCGGCACGATCGCTTATGCCTTTTATCGAATCCGCGCGGTGGCCTCATGAAGGAAGCCATCGTGGATCTCGGGCCCTATTTCGTCCTCATCCTGGTTGGCTTCCTGCCGAACGAAGTGTGGCGCCTGGTCGGTCTCGTGACGGCGAGGGGCCTCAGCGAGGATTCCGAATTGGTCGTCTGGTCGCGAACGGTCGCGACGGCGTTGCTGGCTGGTGTCATTGCCAAACTTATTTTGTTTTCGTCCGGCGAACTTGCCGGCGTCGCTCTGCCCGTGCGCATAGGCGCGGCGGCATTCGCTTTTCTCATTTTTTTGGCTGTTAAACGTTCGGTCTTTGCGGGTGTTTTGGCCGGTGAAGCGGCTTTGCTGTTGGGCGCGTATTTCTTTCCCTGACGCTTAGTTTGCGAGCGCCGCGGCGAGCTTCTTGGCCTGTTCCGCCAGCGTGTCCGGCTTTTCCTTCTCGGCCGCGGGCGGCTTCATGGCCGTGCCAGCTTTGCGTGGAATGACATGGACGTGGAGGTGGAACACCACTTGGCCGCCGGCGCCTTCGTTGAACTGCTGGATGGTCACGCCGTCGGCCGCGAAGGCCGTCATCTGCGCCTTGGCGATTTGCTGCGCGACCTTGGCGACGTGGGCCAAATCGTCGGCGCCGACGTCGAGCAGATTGCGGGCCGGAGCCTTCGGCAGCACCAGCGTATGGCCTGGCGCACGCGGCATGATGTCGAGGAAGGCCAGCGCCTTGTCGTCCTCATAGACTTTGTAGCAGGGCAACTCACCGCGCAGGATTTTGGCGAAGATGTTGTTGGGATCGTAGCTCGGCATCGGCGTTCTCGCTCCCGGTCGAATTTCTATTCTTGTTCCACCAAATCCTTGCGGAACGGCGCCGCCGCCGCAAGCTCCTCGCCGGCGGCTTCAACATAAGCCCGCTCGCGGGCCAGATATTCGGCGACGGCCCGGCGCAGACCGGGATTGGCGATGAAGTGCGCCGAATAGGTGGTGTGGGGCAGGTAGCCGCGCGCCAGCTTGTGTTCGCCCTGGGCGCCGGCCTCGACCCGCTTGAGCTTGTTCGCGATGGCGTAGTCGATGGCCTGATAATAGCAGACCTCGAAATGCAGGAACGGGTGGTGCTCGACGGCGCCCCAATTGCGGCCGTAGAGCGCCTCCGCACCGATGAAGTTGATGGCGCCGGCGATCCAGCGGCCCGCACGCTTCGCCATCACGAGCAAAATACGGTCGGCCATGGATTGGCCGATCAGCGAGAAGAATTCCCGCGTCAAATAAGGACGGCCCCATTTGCGCGAGCCGGTGTCCATGTAGAACGCAAAGAACGCGTCCCAGACGTCTTCGGTCAGATCGGAGCCGGTCAGCCAGCAAATCTCGATGCCGGGCGCCAACGCCTCCTTGCGCTCACGGCGGATGGTCTTGCGTTTGCGCGACGAAAGCTGGCCGAGGAAGTCGTCGAACGTCGCGTAACCGGTATTCTCCCAATGGAATTGCTGGTCGGTGCGCTGCAGGAAGCCGCGCGTGCCCAAGGCTTCCCAATCGCCTTCCGGGAGGAAGGTGATGTGTGCGGATGACAGCTCGCTGGCGGTGGTGATTTCGGTGAGCGCATCGGCCAGCGCGCTGCGGATGACGCCGGCTTGGGGCCCGGGCGCGGTCAGCAGACGCGGGCCGGTCACCGGGGTGAAGGGCACGGAGACCTGAAGCTTCGGGTAGTAGTCGCCCCCGGCACGCTCGAAGGCCTCGGCCCAGCCTTGGTCGAACACATACTCGCCTTGCGAATGCGACTTCACGTAGCAGGGCGCGCAGCCCAGCAGAGCGCCGGAGACGTTTTCCACAAGGAGATGACGAGGCTGCCAGCCGGTGCGGCCACCGACCGAATTGGATGCTTCAAGCGACGATAGAAATGCATGCGATACGAACGGGTTAGGTGCATCTCTTCGTGTTGATAACTCCGGGGATAAGTTATCCTCATGTGTCGCTTTAAGTGCGGATGTCGCTGCTGCACAGGCGTCCCAAGCGTCGGCCGGAACTTCGGCAAGCGATTTGGCGATACGGACACGGATGTTCAGATCGGGCATGGCGGTTTCTAACCCGACTTTATGCCCGAAATCGTGCGAGATTCACCCCGACATTTGGGGGTATGGGAAGGGGGTTGCCGGGGCTGCGACGGCCTTCAGGGCCGCCAGCCTTCGAAGATCATCTGGTCGGCCCAGCGCGCGGCGGCCCGGCGGTCCTCGGCGCTGCGCACGGTCCAGGTCAACAGCGGCAGGCCGAACACCGCGCGCGCCACCAAAGGCACGGCTGCCGGCAGATCCTTGACGCCGTAGGCGATGAACTGGGGCCGCGTGCGAAAGCCATGCAGCAGCCAGGTTAGTTGCCGTTTGGCGGAAGGCGCCAGGCGCTGCCATTCGGCATCATCATAGTGCCGTTCGGCGACGATGCCGCGCGTGAGATGAGGCGCGATTGCGCGGGCGGCCTCGATCATGCCGGGGTCGAACGACATCACTGCGGCCGGCCCGCGATAGGCTGCCAGCACTTCGGCCGCCCGCCGCACCAGCCGCGGGTCGCCGTCGAAATGGCTTTTGAGTTCGATGACCAGCGGCGTGCGGCCGCCGACCAGGTCGCATAGCTCGCCGAGCGTCAGAATGCGGTCGGCGGTCGCCTTGAACGTCGCGGCTTTGATCTCAGTGGTGTTCAAATCGGCGAGGCGGGCGCTGCCTTCGGTGAGGCGGCCGAGCGCATCGTCGTGATGCGCCATGGCCTCGCCATCGGCGCTGATCTGGATGTCGGTCTCGATGCCGTAATTGCCGCTAATGGCGGCGGTAAAGGCCGACGCCGTATTCTCGATCACGCCGGCTGAGGCGTTATGCAGGCCACGATGCGCAATCGGTCGCGCGGTGAGCCATGCAAGGTCGGCCAATTAGCTGACCTCGAACATGCCTTCGACTTCGACGGCGGCGTCCGCCGGCAGCGCCGAGACGCCGACCGTGGAGCGGGCGTGGCGGCCCTTGTCGCCGAACACCTCGACCATCAGATCGGAGGCGCCGTTCATGACCTTCGGCCCGTCGGTAAAGCCGGGGGCGGAATTGATGAAGCCGCCGAGCCGCACGACGCGGACGACGTTGTCGAGTTCGCCGATCTCGGCCTTGATCTGGGCCAGCAGGTTGACCGCGCAGGCACGAGCAGCTTTCTGCCCGTCCTCGACCGACACCCCGGCGCCCAGTTGGCCCTTGGCGACCAGTTTGCCCTCGTCGCCGAAGCACAATTGTCCGGAGACGATGAGCGTGTTGCCGGTGCGGACGCAGGCCACGTAATTGGCGATCGGCTTGGCCGGGCTCGGCAGTTCGATGCCAAGGTCTGCGATCTTCTTCTCAGCCATTCCGGCCATGACGTCCCCCTGAATGAAGGATGCTCTCTTGGCTGATCGGCGCGACGCGCGCAAGCGGGGGGCGTGTTGCCGAAAGCTGGGGCGGCCTCTATCTTGCCGCTATCTTCGCATCTTCCTTGTTCGGAACACGGCGCGTATCGCGCCGCGGAGAGGGCCGGTTTCATGACGATATCCGCCAATGTCCGACGGCTGGTTCCGATGGCTCTGGCCCTCGGCTTTGCCGGGGTTGCCGCCTATCATCCGGCCGCCGCCGCGCCGCCGGTTATGGCCGCGCCGCTAATCGATAAAGCGACATTGGCGCCGCACCGGGCGGTCTACGACCTCAAGCTGAAATCGCAAAGCAGCCGCGGCGTCCAGAACGTGCGCGGGCGCATCCTCTATGATTTTTCCGGCAATGCCTGCGACGGCTACGACCTTGAATTCCGTCAGGTGTCGGAACTCGATTCCGGCGAGGGCAAGGCGGCGGTGAGCGACCTGCGCTCGACGACCTGGGAAGACGGTGCCGCCAAAAAATTCCGCTTTAATTCGGAAAACGTCGTCAACGAGAAGCGCACCGACGTGGTCAATGGCCGCGCCGACCGCAATGCCGACAAGGTGGCGGTCAACCTGAGCAAGCCGCAGGAAAAGACGCTGACCGTACCGGCCGGCTCGGTGTTTCCGACCGAGCACATGCGCCGCATCATCGTTGCCGCGCGCGCGGGCAAGACCATTCTGGACTTTCCCGTCTATGACGGCTCGGAGACCGGCGAGAAGCTCTACAACACGCTCACCATTATCGGCCGTGCCATCGGGCCCGGCGAAAAGCCGCCGACCGACGCTACGGCCAAAGTGCCGGCCATGGCCAAGCTGACGCGGTGGCCGGTGACCATCAGTTATTTCGAGAAGCAGGCGGAAAAGGACGAGCGGGGCGGCGAACAGACTCCGGTCTATTCGATTTCATTCGAACTCTACGAGAACGGCATTTCCCGTGCGCTGGTGCTCAATTACAGCGATTTCAGCATTTCGGGCGAGATGACCTCGCTGGATATGAAGAAGGAAAAGGCCTGCCCCTGAGGCCGAACGTTCCACTCTGGCGCTGATTTTGAAGCGTTTCGATGTCAAAGTACGCCGGGCGACTTAATCCTTCACCAAATAGTACGCTAGCCGACTTAGTGCGTCGTTTCCTGCCGAATTGTCTCGCTATTTACGCGCAATAGGCGCACCAATAATTGCTCGCTATCGCTCCCTTCGAGTCGGGCGACGAATTATCAAAGCCTTGATCGTTGCGACCTTCGGACATGGGTCCGGAGGCACCGACTATTTTTACGCAGTCAATTCGTCTCAATGAAAGCGTCAGGCCCTGCATGGTTTCCGATACAGATGATTCACGACCAAACGTCTTGGTCGTGGAGGACGAAATGGTGCTGCGCATGCGCGCCCTCGACATCGTTCACGACGCAGGATTCAACGCCGTGGAAGCTGTAAACGCCGATCAGGCGATGACAATTCTGGAATCGCGGTCGGACATCTCGTTGCTGTTCACCGACATCCAGATGCCGGGAAGCATTGATGGCCTGAAGCTGGCGCACGCCGTGCACAAGCGCTGGCCGGGCATCAAGATTGTCCTGGTATCGGGTCAGGTCAGATTGACCGACGCGGACAAACCCGCCGACAGCCGTTTTTTCGGCAAGCCACTCGAGGTCAAGCAGATGATCGCTGAACTCCAGGATATGGTCGGCGCGGGCGCGCTCGCGATCGTCCCGGAGCCGATCCTGCCGTCGATACTGTTCGAGCCGGTCGTGCGGCCGAAGGCCGAACCCGCAGAGCCGCTCACCGCGGTCCAGGAAAGTCTGACCGCGGAAAACGACAGCCTCCGTCTCCTGCTGGAGCAGGCGGGTATCGACGCCAAGGTGCTGCTCGCGCAAGCCGGCATCGATGCCAAGGAGCGCGAAGCGGCGGACAAACTGCAAAAGCTCATTCTCGACGAATTGCATCACCGCATCAAAAATACGCTGGCCACGGTGAGCGCCATCGCCTCGCAGAGCCTGCGCACCGCGACCAGCCTTCAGCACGGCCAGCAGGCCATCGAGGGCCGCTTGGTTGCGCTCGGGCGGGCGCACGATCTGCTGATGCAGGCGAGCTGGGCCAACGCCAGTCTCGCCCAGACCGTTCGCGGCGCCACCGAGCCCTATGACAGCCAGGGCGCGGGGCATTTCTCGATTGTCGGTCCCGACATCGGCATTACCTCGGGCGCGGTGATCGCGCTCGCCATGACGTTCAACGAGTTGTGCACCAATACCACCAAGTTCGGCGCTCTTTCTGTGCCTGCGGGCCGCGTCGAGATCGCCTGGACGGTCGATGCCGACAAGCAAAGATTGCGGCTGAGCTGGACCGAAAGCGGCGGGCCGGCCGTGGCGAAGCCCACCCGGCAAAGCTTCGGCACGCGCATGATGGGTTCGCTGGGCTTGCAACTCAACGGCCAGGTTCAACTGGCCTATGAGCCCGACGGCTTCATCTACGCCCTGGACGTTCCGCTCAGCGCGCTGACGGCGACCGCTTAGGCCGCGTCCGCCTTGGCATAGCGCCCGGTGTTTCGGGTGAAGGCGTCGAGCGAACTCATGCGATAGCGATAGACGTGTTCCTGCGTCAGCTTCGTGCCGTCTGCGGTTATGGGGAACGCGTAGGCTTTCCAACTGCCGCGTGAGGCGGGGATGCGTCCGCGCGTGCCATGCCACAAGACGAAGAAAACCAGGCGGATCAGTTGCGGGTGAATGCGCAGCATGCGCTTGCGGAACACCCGCGCCATGTCCTCGCCGCGCATGACCTCGCCTGGCGGGCAGGCGTTGAACACGGCATAGGGCGTCTTGAGTTCGGCAAACGCCAGCAGCGCCGCGATATCGACGATGTCGTCCTCATGAAGGAACTGGCGGCTCCATTTTTTCCGTTACCGGCAAAATGGACACCAGCAGCGAGACCAGCCGGTGGATCGCATTGCCCTTGGACTGGCCGGAGAGGGCGGTTTGCAACCTCAAGCCGCCGGTTCGCGCGCGCCCCCGTGGCCCCGTCAGCGCGGCGGGGCGGAGAACGGCGATTGTGACGGGGCTGTTGCTGCCGCGCGCCTGCGTGAATTTGCGTTCGAGGCTCTGTTCGACGACGCGCTTCTCCTCGGCATAACGGAAATCGCTAATGCGGAATCCGTCCTCCTCCTTGAAGCGGTGTTCGATGGTGTTGTCCGCCTCGGCGCCGTAAGACGCGACGGTCGAGAAATGGATCAGCCGCTTCACCGACGGCGTGCCGAACACAAAATAGAACACGTTCTCCGCGCCGGCGACGTTCCACTTCTGCTGGAGCGCCTGCTGACCGTACATCTCGCGGATCTGCCACGCCGCGTGGATGACGATGTCGGGCTGTTGGTCGGCGGCAAGCGTCTGCCAGGAAGCGTCGGCGGTATTGGCCCCGATCCACTGAATTTTGGGCATGCCGCACAGCGCCGGCGGCATCTCGTTCTTGTCGAGCGCGATGATGCGCTCGACATCGTCCCGTTGCGAAAACAGATCGCATAGCATGCCGCCGAGATAGCCGGCGGCGCCGGTGATCAGAATACGGTGTGGGGCAGCGTGTTGCATGGGCCAGCAGCAGCGTGAGGGTTCGCGCGAGAGACTGCTTTGGCTTTCTTAAGGTTCCGTTGCCCGCTCAGACCAGCGGCCGGTAATAGCGTTCGTCGTAGAGGCTGCCGGAGCGCACCAGCAGCGACTCCCGGAACGCCTTGCTGAGCGAAGATACGATGTAGCGCCGGTAGGCCGCGTCATCGCGCCAAGCCTGGACAATCGTCATGTGGTTCGGGCGGGCGGTTTGTGTCAATGCGTCGAAGCGGAGGCAGCCCGGCAGGCCGCGGCTTTCGGCGGTAATCGTCTTCACCGACGCGATGCCGGTGTCGCGGTGGGTCGGGATGATGTCGACATGCGTGATGGTGACGATGCCGCCTTTGGCCGGCCCCGCCTGGCCCATCTCCAAAGCGTGGTGGCGCCGTTCGTCATAGGGCGCAATCAGGACGTTCGCGAGCGCGGTGCGAAAGGCCTTCGCCGCCGCGCCTTCGCTATGCGTCGTGAAGGCCTTGGTGTCACTCCATTGGCCGACACAGGCAAAGTGGTAGGGCAGGTAGGCGCCCTGGAACAGATCGAACGGCGCGGCGCCGGTTTCCCTGGCCGCCGCGGCACGATAGTCGCGGGCGAGCCTGGCGACCGGTGCCGCCGCGGCCGGCGCGACCTCGAAATACGTCACGACGTATTGCGGCGACACGCTCGGCAGCGGATCGGCAGTCGGCGTTTGCGCCGACGCGGTTGAGGCGGCCAGCAACAGGCCGGCCGAGCCGAAACAAAACGAACGCTTGTCGATGGTCGAGTTTGCCTCGTTGGGCGTTTTCATTGGCGTTTCCCTCTATTTTTTATTTTGATCTTTGGCGGTCTAGTCGTCCTCCAGCGTAATGCCTTTCACCACCGCGTCCCGGCCGAATTTCTCGCGCAATTTATCGATGGCGAGTTCGGCGCCGGCGGCGCGGCGGTCGATCAGGTCCGACATGTCGGGGCCGGTGGCGTCTTCTAGATGGCTGACGCCGATGCCGATCAGGCGATAGCGCGTGCCGTCGGTTTCGTTCTTCAACAAGTCGCGGCCGGCGGCGAAAATGCGCGAGGCGAGCTGCGTCGGATGACCGAGCGAACGCGCGCGGGTCAGGCCTTTAAAATCGGCGGTCTTGAGCTTGAGCGTCACCGTCGTGCCGCACAGCGCACTGGCCTTCAGCCGTGTCGAGACGCGTTCTGTCAGATCCCACAGATGCTGCTCGAGCGGCCGGAATTCGCTGATGTCGGTGTTGAAGGTCGTTTCCGCCGACACACTCTTGGTCTCGCGGTCGGCGCTGATGCGGCGCTGATCGAGCCCGCGCGCCAGCTGCCAGAGCCGCAAGCCTTCCTCGCCATAGTGCCGCATCAGGTCGGTCTTGTCGGCGCGCTGCAGGTCGGCGATCAGGCGATAGCCGTCGCCGGCGAGCTTGGCGGCGCTGACCGCGCCGACGCCGTAGATGAAGCCGACCGGCTTGGGCGCCAGGAACGCCGCGGCTTCATTAAGGCCGAGCACGGCAAAGCCGCGCGGTTTATCCATGTCGGAGGCGATCTTGGCGAGAAATTTGTTGGCCGACAGGCCGACCGACACGGTGATGCCGATGTCGCGCTCGACCTGACGCGCAAACCGCGCCAGCACGCGGGCCGCGCTCATGCCGTGCAGGCGGTCGGTGCCGGTGAGGTCGAGGGAGGCCTCGTCGATGGACAGCGGCTCGACCAGCGGCGTCAGGTCGAACATCGCCTTGCGCACCGCACGCCCGGCCTCGACATATTTCGCCATGTTCGGCTTGATCACCACGGCGTCCGGGCATTTGCGCAGCGCCTCGAACATCGGCATGGCCGAGCGGATGCCGTAGGTGCGCGCCACATAGCAGCAGGCGGCCACGACCCCGCGCTTGCCGCCGCCGACGATCACCGGCTTGTCGGCGAGGGTCGGGTCGTCGCGCTTCTCGATGGTGGCGTAGAAGGCGTCGCAGTCGATATGAGCGATGGCCAGAGTGTCGAGTTCAGCGTGGCGCGCCAACCGGGGCGAGCGGCAGGCCGGACACCGCGTGGCGGCCTCCGGCGCGTCGGCCAGGCAGTCGCGGCAAAAGCTCACGGCACCTCGCGCTCCCACTCGCCGCCGCCGAGCGCCGCCCGCGCCGCGTTGATGTGGCTGGGGTCGACATTGGCCACGGCGGCGAATTCGGTGACCATTTTCTCGTCCGCGGCCACATAATCCAGCACGCCGGTCAGGAACCCCGGCTCCGTGCTGGCGGCGCGAATCTCAGCGGGACCGATGCCGGTGATGGCGAGAAAGCGCCCCAGCTGCTCCGCGTCGCCGGCAATAAAGCTAAGTGCTTGAATCGCCAGCGCTTCCGCCACCTCGACTGTCAACGAACGCTGCGCTTTCATCGGTTAAATTTGCCTTTCCGTAAGATTTCACCACTACCGTGATGCGATCATGCCCGACCGAAGGCGGCCTGGCGACGGCGCGTGCGCAAGCTGAGGCGTTTTGGGGACAAGTGGGGCTATGCCGAAGACCGTCCTGATCGTGGAGGACAACGAGCTCAATATGAAGCTCTTCCACGACCTTCTTGAGGCTCACGGCTACGCCACCGTGGGCACCCGCAACGGTATCGAGGCGCTCGATCTCGCGCGCAAGCACCGGCCCGACCTGATTCTGATGGATATCCAACTGCCGGAAGTTTCCGGCCTCGAAGTGACAAAATGGCTCAAGGACGATCCCGAACTCAAAGCGATCCCCGTGGTCGCGGTCACCGCCTTCGCCATGAAGGGCGACGAGGAACGAATCCGCGAGGGCGGCTGCGAAGCGTATCTATCCAAGCCGATTTCGGTGGGGAAGTTCATCGAGACCATCCGCCATTTCCTTGGCCCCGCCTGAGGGTGCAGTAATGACCG
>CAITEM010000326.1 GCA_903891395.1 uncultured Hyphomicrobiales bacterium
GCTGCGCGATCTTGGTCGCCGGCGCCACGAGGAGGCCGACGATCTTGGCACGCAGTTCATCCAGAGACGGCAGCGAGGCCAAAGCCTTGACGCCGTTCGGATCCAGAGCAGTTTTGCCCATCGATCCGCCGAGAATGACGAACGCTTCGTTCGCCTTGGCGAAATCGACGGCAACCTTCGGTGCCGCCACCGGATCGCCTGAGTAAGCGAGCACGGTCGGTCCCTTGAGCAGGGACGCGATGGAGGCAACGTCGGTATCCTTGAGTGCGATCTTGGCGAGACGGTTTTTTGCGACCTTCACGTGACCGCCAGCCTGCTTCATCTGCGAACGCAGAGTCTGCATCTGGGCGACCGTGAGGCCCGCATAGTGAGCCACCACCACGACGTTCGAGGTCTTGAAGACCCCGGACAGTTCGGTGATGGATTCTGCTTTTGCCGCTCGATCCACTGCAAGCTCTCTTCAGTTATGGCGGATACCCCGATGGGGGCCGCCGGTTGCGATCAGTCAACCGCTTCCCTCTCGGGAAGAAATTGCCAGCTCAGCTCACCTGCCCCCCCGAGACATGACCTTCGGTCATGAACCGGGTATCCGAGGTTCGAACCGACTTGGCGCGGCGTTGCCGCCGCGCAAATTCGGGTTCTCATCCCCATCTATTGCTGGCCCCAATTAAGGGATTAAGTCTTTGACCTTACGGGCAAAAACGCCTGCAGTCTTGGACAGGTCGCCCGCTTCTGTCGCCAGAAACGGCCTTGCGGACCTCTTGAAAAAACGTCGTTTCTTCCCTTTCAGATATCCCGCCGGGAGCTCCAAAAGGAATGAGTACGACCACCACCTTGCTTGAATAAAAGTGTTTCTAGAGACGCGCAAAGGCGTGCCGACAAACAGGGCCGGCACGCCCGATAGTGCTCATTTAGACGGTCTGATCGGCTTTGCCAAGGGCAATTTAAGGCTCAATACCCTCAAATTCCCTGCGATTTGAGCCTGCGAGGTCACGTCGGGCAATGCGCGCCGGAATCGACCCAGGCCTTGATCAGCAAGCCGAATTCGGCCTGAGTTCCAGCGACCGGCCGCCGTCCCTTGTCAGGACGCCAGCCCCAACCGACCAGGTCGTCCTCCGCCATATGGTGGACGATGTCGGCAAGCTTGCGGTCGCCGTTGCGCTTTGGATCCTTCAACTGGACGCAGATCTGCGCCAGCGTCTTGCCCTGCCAGGCCATTTCCAGCGGCGCGAGCTGCCATCGCGGATGGCCCGGAATGCCGGCCGCGTCGAAATTGCTGTCGTGGTGACAGGTGGCGCAGGCCATGCCGGGGGCCCCTAGCCCGTTGTCGCCGCGCACGACCAGCGGCTGATGCGGCCGCATGCTGTCGGTCTGCGTGGGGCGGTCACCGGCCGGATGGCAGTTGGTGCAGCGCGGATCGGTGATGACCTTGCCGACCTCCTCGAACAGCGCGACCGAACGGGCGGTCGTATCCTTGATGCGGTCGAAATCGGTGACCGGTCGCAGGGTCCCCGCTTTGACCGGCTGAGGCGCGGTCTGGGCCGAGACATAGAGGCTGATACCGGTGGCGAACGCGGCCGAAATGAGGGCGGCGGCAATCAGATGAATTTTCATGAGACCGCACCCCGCACCATCGGCAATTGCCGCGGCCGTTGCAGACCCAATGCCGCCATCGCATTGGCGACCGCAGGGCCAATCGGCGGCACACCGGGCTCACCCACGCCGGTCGGTTTCTCGCTGGACTTCAGAATAGTGATCTCGATCTCCGGCATCTCGTTGATACGGAGCGAACGGTAGGTGTCGAAGTTCTTCGGCACCACGGCGCCCTGCGCGATCGGCACTTCGCCAAACAAGATATGGCCGATGCCGAAACCGATGCCGCCTTCCATCTGCGCCCGGATGAGCGACGGATTGATCGCGACGCCGCAGTCGACCGCGCACCACACTTTGTGCACGCGCGGCTCGCCGTTCTCGCCGATCGAAACCTCGGCGATCTGCGCAATGAAGCTGTCGAAGCTTTCCACCACCGCGACGCCCCGCGCGCGGCCATTACCCGGCGCGGGGCCGGTCCACTTCGCCAATTCGGCAACCGCGCGCAATACGCCGGCGGCACGCGGCTGCTTGCTCATCATCTCGAGACGGCCGGCAACCGGATCTTTGCCCTCCGCCTGCAACAGTTCATCGACAAAACATTCCACCGCATAGCCGGTGTGGGTGTGGCCGACCGAACGCCACCACAGCACCGGCACGGCGACGTCCGTGGTGTGCAGATCGCAGTGGAAGTCCGCGACGTCGTAAGGCAGCTCTTTCGATCCCTCGACGGAAGTCGGATCGACGCCGTCTTTGATCATAACTTCGAGCGGCGAGCCCTTCATGATCGACTGACCGACCACGCGATCGGTCCAGCCGACGATCTTGCCGTCTTTCACCGCGCCGCGCATGCGGTGCAACACCATCGGCCGATAATAGCCGCCACGGATGTCGTCCTCGCGCGTCCACACCAGCTTCACCGGCTTGCCGGGACCGATCGCTTTGGCGGCTTCAGCCAATTCCGCCGCCAGATGCGACGTGGTTTGAGCCCGGCGGCCGAAGCTGCCGCCGGCATAGAGCATGTCGATCTTGACCTGCTCCGGCTTGAGACCGAGGACGCCGGCAATGGAGCCATGATCGAAGGTCTGGAACTGGCAGCCGTACCGCGCCAGTGCCTGCTGACCGTCCCATTCGATGTAGCCGTCGAGTGGCTCCATCGGAGCATGCGCCAGATAGGGAAACACGAACTCCGCCTCGATGACCTTGCCCGCATTGGCGAACGCGGCTTCGGCGTCCCCATGAGAACCCGCGACCGTGCCGGGCTTCTGCGCCAGGGCCCGATATTCCTGCAGCAACTCAGGGGTACCGCGCTTTTCCGCGGCGCTGTCGTCCCAGGTGATCTTCAAGGCGGCGCGGCCTTTGATCGCAGGCCACATGCCGTCGGCATAGACGGCCACACCGGAGGGCAGCGTCTTGACGTCGACGACGCCCGCAATCTTGCGCGTCTCGCTGTCGTCGACGCTCGCGACCTTGGCGCCGAAGCGCGGCGGATGCGCGACCACGACCGTCAGCATGTTCGGCGCGTGGATATCGATGGTGTATTGCGCGCTACCGTTGGTCTTCGATTTGACGTCGAGCTTTTTCACGACGCCGTCTTTGCCGATCAGCGTGAACTTCGCCGGGTCTTTCAGTTGCACATTGGCCGGCACCGGCAGTTTCGCCGCGGCGTCGGCAAATTCGCCGAACTTGCCTTCGTGGTTGGAGCCGGCGTGCTTGAGCACACCGTTTGTGACGGTGATATCGGCCGCAGGCACATTCCAGCTATTCGCCGCCGCCTGCACCAGCATGGCGCGCGCCGTGGCGCCGGCCTTGCGCAGTTGTTCGTATGAATTGGCCATGGCGCTGGAGCCGCCGGTGCCCTGGATCGGGCCGAAAGCCAAGTTGTTGTAAAGCTTCGCGTCGGACGGCGCGCCTTCGACGCGCATCTGCGACCAATCGGCATCGAGTTCTTCGGCCACGATGACGGTGAGGCCGGTATAGGTGCCCTGCCCCATCTCAATGTGTTTGGACACGACGGTGACGGTGTTGTCACCGGCAACCCGGATGAAGGCATTCGGCGCGAAGTTCGCCGGACCGGTCGCGGGCGTGAAACCTTGCGCGGCGCCGGACTGCGCCTTGGCCGCCTTTGGCAAATAAAAGGCAACCACGAGGCCGGCAGTGCCTTTGAGAATGGAACGGCGGGACAGTGTCTTGTCGTGGATGGTCATGATGCTCAACCTTCCAGCGACTTGGCGGCGTCGTGAATGCCCGCACGGATGCGCACGTAAGTGGCGCAACGGCAGATGTTGCCGTTCATGGCCAGATCGATGTCACGATCGGTCGGCTTCGGCACTTCCTTGAGCAGCGCGACCGCGCTCATGATCTGCCCCGACTGGCAGTAACCGCATTGCGGCACGTCGAGCGCGACCCAGGCCTTCTGCACCGCCTCGGCTTCCTTGCCGGCGACGCCTTCGATTGTCGTAATCTCGCTCGTGCCCAACGCCGAGACCGGAAGCGAGCAGGAACGCAGCGCGTTACCATCCATAAAGACGGTGCAAGCGCCGCATTGCGCGACGCCGCAGCCGAATTTCGTGCCGGTGAGTTTGAGGTTGTCGCGCAGGACCCAGAGCAGAGGGGTATCGGGAAGGACATCCACCTGATGGATCTGTCCATTCACCTTGACGCTGTATGCGGGCATTCGTGCACTCCTCAAGACTCCTTTCGCCAAAGAAGTCTTTGTCCAAAGCGCCCGCGCGGGCGCTCATGTCCGAAGCGCCTTCCATCGAAGGCACCTTCGAATTGATCTAGGGAGCGCGTGCCTCGCCGCAAGGCGGCCGCAATTCATTTTCGCTTCGACCTTCGTCCCATACGCAAAGAGCCCGGCACCTGAGGTACCGGGCTCTTGCGTTTAATCGCTGAAGCGATCGATCAGACTTTGGGTTCGAACAAAGTCGCCGAATCCACCTTCACGCCAGGTCCCATCGTCGATGAGATCGCGACGCGGTTGATGTAGTGGCCTTTGGCGCCCGGGGGCTTGGCCTTCTGCACCGCGTCCGCGAACGCCATGATGTTCTGGACCAGCTTCTCCTCGGTGAACGAGGCCTTGCCGACGCCGGCCTGGACGATACCGGCCTTCTCGACACGGAACTCGACCGAACCGCCCATGGACGCCTTCACCGCAGTGGTGA
>CAITEM010000327.1 GCA_903891395.1 uncultured Hyphomicrobiales bacterium
ACGTCGGCGAAGTCGAGATTGATCAGGCCTTCCTTGACCATCAGGTCGGTGATGCAGGCGACGCCCGAATAGAGCACCTGGTCGGCCATCGCGAAGGCGTCGGCGAAGGTGGTCTTTTCGTTGGCGACGCGGAACAGGTTCTGGTTCGGGATCACCAGCAGCGTATCGACGACCTTATGCAGTTCGACGATGCCGGCTTCGGCAAAGCGCATGCGGCGCGCGCCTTCGAAGTGGAACGGCTTGGTGATGACGCCGACGGTGAGAATGCCGAGTTCGCGGGCGACCTTGGCGACGACCGGGGCTGCCCCGGTGCCGGTGCCGCCGCCCATGCCGGCGGTGACGAAGACCATATGCGCGCCCGAGAGATGATCGCGAATCTCGTCGATCACTTCTTCGGCTGCGGCGCGGCCGACTTCGGGCTGCGAGCCGGCGCCGAGACCCTCGGTAACCTGCGTGCCCATCTGAATGATGCGCTCGGCTTTCGACAGCGTCAGCGCCTGCGCGTCGGTGTTAGCGACGACGAAGTCGACGCCCTGAAGGCCGGCCGTGATCATGTTGTTGACGGCATTGCCGCCGGCGCCGCCGACGCCGAACACGGTGATACGCGGTTTCATTTCGTGAATGTCAGGGATCGTCAGATTGATGGTCATTTGGTTGCCTTTGTAAATGCACGGGCAGCATTGAACGAAGCGCTGTTTGCGCAAACGCCTTTGCACGCCGCCGAAGAGACCGGTCCGCCGCCGGCCGCTTCGAGGTGAGTTGTTTGGGTCAGAAGCTCTCGCGCAGCCATCGTCCGACCCGTGCCATGTAGCCGCCTGTTCCCGTCATCAATTGCCGCGTTTGCCGCGGTTCGAAGTGTTCGAGGTGTGCCGCCTGCGGGAAGACCAGAAGGCCTGCCGCCACAGCAAATGCCGGACTTTTGGCAGCCTCGGGCAATCCCGCCAGTCCCAGCGGGCGTCCGATACGCACAGGGCGCCGCAAGATGCGCGACGCCAGATCGGCAATGCCGGCCAATTGGCTGCCGCCACCGGTCAGCACGACACGGCCGCGCGGCTCGGCGGCAAAGGGCGAGACCGCCAGGCGATCCCGCACCATTTCCAGAATCTCTTCGACCCGCGGCTTGACGATGCGCACCAGACCCGCCCGTGAAACAAACTGAGGCGGCTCGCGCTCATCGTCGCCGACCGGCGGCACTGTGATCATGTCGCGCTCGTCCGACCCACCGGTTAAAACACTGCCATAAATCGCTTTGATTCGCTCAGCATCTGAAATGCGGGTGTTGAGACCGCGGGCCAGATCCATCGTGACGTGATGGCCGCCCAGCGCGAAGCCGTCGGCGTGGACGAAGCGGCCGCCGGAGAACACCGCGACCGTGGTGGTGCCGGCGCCGAGATCGATGCAGGCGGCGCCCAAATCGGCTTCATCGTCCGCCAGACAGGCCAAACCGGCCATGTAAGGCGCCGAAACCAGCGCCTCGATCGCCAGATGGCTGCGTTCGACCGTCAGCATCAGATTGCGCACCGTCGCCACGTCCGCCGTGACCATGTGCATATCGACGCCAAAGCGATGGCCGAGCATGCCGCGCGGTTCGCGGATGCCGGCGGCGGCGTCGAGCGCGTAACCGATCGGCAGCGAATGCAGCACGGCGCGGCCGTCGCGCACCGAATGGCGGCTGGCGGCGCCGAGCACGCGGGAAATGTCATTATCCGTCACCGCGCCGCCGGCCAATTCAACGTCGGCGACGAAGCGTTCGCTGCCGAGCCGTCCGCCCGACATGGAAACCACAACGGATTCAAGTTGAACTCCGGCCTGGGTCTCGGCGATCGAGATGGCCTGGCGGGCCATGGCTTCGGCTTCGTTGAGATCGACCACCGTGCCGGCCTTGATGCCGCTGGAAGCGGTATGGGCAAAGCCGAGCACGCGCACGCCGTGGGTGCGGCGGCGCAGCACGTCCTGCGGCGCCTGCGGCTCGAGCCGGGCGATTACGCAGACGATCTTGCTGGTGCCGATGTCGAGACCCGCGACCACGCAGGCGCGCTTCGGCGAAACCGGTTTCATCTTGGGGGTAACGCCGAAACGAAGCACGGTCATGCTTCGCCCCCTTTCCCGCCCTTGGCCTTGCGGGCCTTTTCCAATGCCTTGACCTGCTCGTCGCGCACCGCGGCGGCGCCATCCGACTGCCGCACGGTGACGCGGTCGGCCAGCCGCAGATCGACGGCGACGATGTCGCGCGCCAGCAATTTCTTGGTGCGTTCGAGGTCGACCAACGTCGCCAAAGCGCGCTCCGGCGCGTCTTCCGGCAGCAGCACTTCCAGGCCGGTCTTCAGATGCAGATTCCAGCGCCGTTCGGCGACCAGTACCGCGGCGTCAACCTTGTCGGCGATGTCCGGGTATTGCTTGAGCAGCGCGAGAAATTCCTGTCCGGCGCGTTCGGCGCCGGCGCCGACCAGTTGCGGCAGCGCCGCGAAGCGTTGCGGCACATGGGTTTCAAGCACGGTGCCGTCGGCGGCGATCAACGAGAACTGGCCGGCCTTCTGCCACAGCGCAAACGGCGTGCGTTCCTTGATCTCGATGCGCAGGCGGCTGGGATAAAGCTTGAGCACGGTGGCGTCCGCGACCCAAGGGTTGGTCATCAGGCCGGCGCGCGTCTTGGCGGCGTCGAGAAACAAGAGCGACGAGCGCTCGGTGACACCGGCAAAGGCCAGAATGTCTTCCCGGCGCACTTCGTGCTGGCCGGTGAGCGCAACCTCGGTGATGCCGAAACCGGCGGTGATGGCCGCCTGATTGCAGATGTCCTGCAACTGATCGGCGATGTCCTGGACGTGGTCGCCTTTGACCGCGCCGTAGCTGGCGCTGGCGAGCAGCAGAAGCGCCGCGGCCGAGGACCCGGCGCCGCGCGGCGCCTTGAATTCGATGATGGCGGTGTACCAGCGCCGTACCGCGCGGAAGGCGGCGTTGGACGCGAGCCAGCCGTGCGACGGCGTGTCGGACACGCCGCGTCGGCTTGATCTTGGATTTAGCGATTGAGCAGAGATTGCTCGACCATCCATCGCGACCGGCTCTTCAAGTTAGGCCCGGATTGGGCCGAAAACTCAGGGCGGTGCGACCTAAAAAGCCTGCCTGCACGGGGTTTCCGCACGGCCAGGCGCTTCGCAGAAACGCCGCCATGCCTAGTCTTGGGGCGTTTTGGTAAACGATTAGTAAAGTTTAACGGAAATTAGCGGGTTCCCGGTCAGTTATGGACAGGGGTGGGCTACCCGCCCCGCCAAGGTTGCCGGGCGGTATGCAATGCCGTGGCGCTTCCAGAACGCCGCGACGTCCTGCTCCGAAGCGAATTCGCCTTTTCTCGCATCGGCAATCGCCGCGCGTTCGCCATCGTTCAAAACGTAAACGCCGGTGCGACGCGCTTCGATCTCGCGCGCGACTTCCGCGAGTTATCGCTGGTCCTCCTCGGGCCATGACGCCACATGCTGGAGGTTTTCTGTGACTGCTGGG
>CAITEM010000328.1 GCA_903891395.1 uncultured Hyphomicrobiales bacterium
CGACGTCGCGCCGTCGGCTTTCGTGCCGCCGCCGAACGTGACGTCATCGGTGGTACGGCTGGTGCCGCGCGCCCAGCCGCTCCCCTGCGACGGCGCCATCCTGCAACGCATGACGGAGGCAGCCTTCGGCCAGCGCCGCAAGATGCTGCGGCAAAGCCTGAAAACGCTGGGCGTCGATACCGGCGCCTTGCTGGCGGCAGCCGGCATCGAGCCGACCGCGCGGGCAGAAGAAATCGATGTTGCGGGTTTCGTCAGGCTGGCGGACGCCTTCGCGGCGCAAATCAAACGCTAGGGCGAGAACTTCTTCAGGTCGTCCAGGATTTTGCCAGCGAAAGTTTCGATGTCGAGCATCTTGACGCGCTTGAGCCGCTCGGCGGTCAAGATCGCCTGCAGGCGCGCGAAGCTCTCGTTGAGGTCGCGATTGACCAGGATGTAGTCGTATTCGCGCCAATGCGAAATTTCCTCGACCGCATTCTGAAGACGATGCGAGATCACCGCGGCGCTGTCCTCGGCGCGGCGCTCCAGACGCGCCTTCAATTCATCGGCCGACGGCGGCAGCACGAAAACCGTAACGACGTCGTCACGCATCTTGTCGAGAAGTTGTCGCGTGCCCTGCCAGTCGATGTCGAACAAGACGTCGCGGCCGGAAGACAAGGCGGCCTCGATCGGCTCGCGCGGCGTACCGTAATAATTGCCGTGAACTTCAGCCCATTCCAGCAGTTCGCCGGAATCGCGCATCACCTCGAACTGACGCTTGTTGCGGAACAGGTAATGCACGCCTTCGATCTCGCTCGCCCGGCGCGCGCGCGTCGTCACCGAAATCGACAGTGCGACCTTCTGTTCCTGATCGAGCAGATTGCGCGTCAGCGTCGTCTTGCCCGCGCCCGACGGCGACGACAGCACCAGCATGATGCCCCGGCGCGAGATGTCGGGTTGTTCGCCCATCGCGGGTCTCAGATCATTCAAGATTCTGTACCTGCTCGCGGAATTGCTCGACCACGCCTTTAAGCTCGAGCCCGATATTGGACAGTTCGAGATCGTTGGCTTTGGCGGTCAGCGTATTCGATTCGCGGTTGAGTTCCTGCGCCAGAAAATCGAGCCGTCGGCCGACCGGGCCGCCATCGACCAGCATCTTGCGCACCTGGGCGACGTGGGAATCGAGCCGGTCGAGCTCCTCGCGGATGTCGGCCTTGGTGGCGATCATGATCGCTTCCTGGTGCAGGCGATCGGAGTCGAAGCGCGTCGAGGCCGACAGCAACGTCTCGATCTGCTCGGCCAACCGCGCCTTGATGGCTTCTGGCTTGCGGCCGGGCGCGGCTTCGGCGCGCGCCGCCAGCGCGGCGATCTCGTCGAGCCGCGTGGTCAGCAGGCGGCCGAGCGTGGCGCCCTCCTCGCGGCGCATCGCAATCAAGTCGGCGATGAGCTTGTCGAAACCGGCGACGATAGCCTTCTCGGCGGCGGCGCGATCTTCCTCGCGCTCGTTCTCCTCGGTGATTTCCATCACGCCCTTGAGCGCGAGAATACCGTCCATCGAGGGCTGCGTCGCATCGACCCGGCCTTCGAGCGATTTCAAGGTCGCCAGCACGGCGTTGAGCACCGGCTCATTGACCTTGACGGTCGGCTGCACGCCTTTGCGCTCGACGGTGAGGTTGGCATAGACGGTGCCGCGCGAGAGCTTCTCGGTCGCGTTCTTGCGCGCCGGCCCCTCGACCGCGTCCCAGCCGGACGGTATCCGCAGCCGCAGGTCGAGACCCTTGGCGTTGACGGATTTGATCTCCCAGCTCCAGGCATAGGCCCCGGCGACGCC
>CAITEM010000329.1 GCA_903891395.1 uncultured Hyphomicrobiales bacterium
CGCAGGTGGTCACCGACTATCTGAAAACCGCCAAGCTGGATAAGCCGCTCGACGCCCTAGGCTTCAACCTGGTCGGATACGGCTGCACCACCTGCATCGGCAATTCCGGTCCGCTGCCGCCGGAGAACTCCAAGGCGATCAACGACGGTGACCTCGTCGCCGCCGCGGTGCTGTCGGGCAATCGTAACTTCGAAGGCCGCGTCAACGCCGACGTGCGCGCCAACTCTCTGGCGTCGCCGCCGCTGGTGGTCGCCTACAGCATCGCCGGTTCGATGAACGTCGACATGCTGAAGGACCCGCTCGGCGTCGATCAGAAGGGCAAGAAGGTTTTTCTGAAAGACATCTGGCCGTCGAACAAGGAAATCGGCGAGTTCATCACCAAGAACGTCACCAAGAAGATATTCACGACGAAATACGCCGACGTGTTCAAGGGCGACGCCAACTGGCGCAAGATCGCCGTCACCGGCGGCATGACCTACGCATGGGACGACCGTTCGACCTATGTGCAGAACCCGCCTTACTTCGACGGCATGAAGAAGACCCCGAAGCCGCTCGAAGACATCGTCGACGCCCGCGTTTTGGCGCTGTTGCTCGACTCGATCACGACCGACCACATTTCGCCGGCCGGTTCGATCAAGGAAGAGAGCCCCGCCGGTGAGTACCTGCGCGATCATCAGGTGCGTCCGAAGGACTTCAACCAGTACGGCACGCGCCGCGGCAACCACCAGGTGATGATGCGCGGCACCTTCGCCAACATCCGCATCAAGAACCAGATGCTGCCGGGCGTCGAAGGTGGCGTGACGATCCACTACCCGTCGAAGCAGAAGATGGCGATGTACGACGCGGCGATGAAATACAAAGAGGAAAAAGTGCCGCTCGTCATCTTCGCCGGCAAGGAATACGGCTCGGGCTCGTCGCGCGACTGGGCGGCCAAGGGCTCCTCGCTGCTCGGCGTCCGCGCGGTGATCTGCCAATCGTTTGAGCGCATCCATCGCTCGAACCTGGTCGGCATGGGCGTGATGCCGCTGGTATTCGAGGAAGGCACCTCGTGGCAGTCCCTGGGCTTGAAGGGCGACGAGCAGGTCACGATCCGCGGCCTGCACGGCGACCTCAAGCCGCAGCAGCGCCTGATCGCCGAGATCGTCCTCGGCAACGGCACGCTCAAGCGCGTCCCGCTGATCTGCCGCATCGATACGGTCGACGAACTGGACTACTTCAAGAGCGGCGGCATCCTGCAATACGTGCTGCGCCAGCTCGCCAGCTGATTCTGGGCGTCTGCCCACCACGACGGGTTGCCACTCACCTCGAAGTGAGTGGCGGGTGATCGACGGGGCGATCTATAACTCTCGTGGGCGAGGGCATCCTGGAATCCGTATGAACTATCGCCACATCACCTTTGCGGTTGCGATCGTCTGCTCGGCCTTTAACGCGGCGGTGCGGGCCGAGCCGCGCGCCGTGATCGAACTGTTCACCAGCCAGGGCTGCTCGTCCTGCCCCGCCGCCGACAAGCTTCTCGGCGAACTGGCGCGCGACCCCTCGCTGCTGACCATGAGCCTGGCCGTCGATTACTGGGATTATCTCGGCTGGAAAGATACGCTGGCGCTGCACGGTCACAGTGTGCGGCAGCGCGCCTATGCCGACGCCCGCGGCGACCGCGAGGTTTTCACGCCGCAGGTCGTCGTCAACGGCGTCGTCCATGTGCTCGGCAGCGATAAGGCGGCGATCGAGAAAGCCATCGCGGACACGCAAGGCACTGCAGCGTTGTTGAAGGTGCCGGTCACCATTGCTCTCGTCGACGGAAAGATTTCGGTGAATGTCCCGGCGGCCGCCGCCGGCGAACAGCCGAGCGCGGAAATCTGGCTCTGCCCGCTCACCGCCAAGACGCCGGTCGCCGTCGGCCGCGGCGAGAACAGCGGCAAGACGCTGACCTACACCAACGTCGTGCGGCGCTGGGTGAAGCTCGGCGACTGGAACGGCAAGGCGCAGAATTTCAGCATGCCTGTCGCCGAATTGCCGAAGGGCGATTACACGCTCGCCGACATCGACCGCGTCGCGGTCGTCGTGCAGAGCGGCGTCTTCGCCAAGCCCGGCTTGATGTTGGGCGCCGCCGAGACGGCGATTCGGTAATTTGATTCGCGTCATTCCGGGTTCGCGCTTCCCGGCGCGCGCCCGACACAAGAACTCACAATAAAAAACGGGCCGGCATTGAGCCGGCCCGAAGTCTTAGGGGATTGAACCTAACGCGATAACTCAAACTCTACTCAACTGGCCCGATCCGATGAGCCCCGGGGGGCTGGGGGGCTGAGGAATCCGGAACTCTACCGGACCGGGCCTTGAGGCAACGATGGTGTTATCGCCCTCCAGCGTGACCAGCGATTGACCGAAATAGGGCGTTATTGTGGGTCCGACTGACGAGTTCGTGATCACCAAACCTGCGATTTTTGCTCGTTTTGCCGCCATATCCCGGGTTCGCACGGCGGCATCTTGCCTAGAGTAAGTCCTTGCGGCGGACGGGCCCCGGCGCGATCATCGTTCCGTCAGTAAAGGAGGCGCCGCATGAAGTTCGGTTCTGGCGATGTCGATCCAAGCCAGTCATTCGGGGGCGGATCCCCGGCGCGCAGCGGCACCGCCTCCACGCCAGTCCCGAATCAAGTCACCTTCAGCCGCCGCGAACTCAATCGCATTTTCGATTTGTACGGCCGCAAGGTCGCGGCCGGCGAGTGGCGCGATTACGCCATCGACTTCCTGAAAGACCGCGCGGTGTTTTCCGTATTCCGGCGCAGTTCCGAAGTGCCGCTCTACCGCATCGAGAAAGATCCGAAGCTGGCGCGCAAGCAGGGCGCCTACAGCGTGATCTCCGCCACCGGCCTGATCGTGCGCCGCGGCCACGAACTCGACCGCGTGTTGCGCTCGATCGACGTGTCGCTGTCGGTGGTGGCGAGTTAGGACTCGTGCCCCGGACGCGCGGCGCAGATCCGGGCCTTTCCACACTCTGAATTTGCGACGGTCCCGGTTCTGCACTGCGCCCGGGACAAGTCACGGTTCGCTTTTCCCGCCATCCCCAATCGCGCGCTGCATCAGCACGCTGTCGAGCCAGCGGCCGTGCTTGAAACCGACATCCGGCAACAGTCCGACGTGTTTGAATCCAGCCGCGGCATGCAGCGCAATCGACGCCGCCTGCTTCGTCGAATCGCCGATCACCGCGATCATCTGGCGATGTCCCGCCGCTTCGCAGGCCGCGATCAAGGCATCGAGCAGGACGCGGCCGACGCCGCGGCGGTGGGTATCGTGTGCGACATAGACCGAATTCTCGACCGTGAGCCGGTAGGCCGGCCGCGTGCGGAACGGACCGGCATAGGCATAGCCGGCGAGCGTGCCGTCGATCTCGGCGACGATATAGGGAAAGCCTTTGCCGGTGAGGTCGGCCATGCGCCGCGCCATCTCGGCTTCGTCGGGCGCCGTCAATTCGAACGACGCGGTGCCGTGTTCGACGGCATGCGCGTAAATGCGGGTTATGGCCGGAATATCGGAGGTTTTGGCGGGGCGTATCTGCATCGATCCTCATCCTGAGGAGCATTGCGAAGCAATGCGTCTCGAAGGATGAAGGCCCCACTTTGCCCCTCATGGTTCGAGACGCCGCTACGCGGCTCCTCACCATGAGGGTCTACTAAATGGCCGCCTTGGAATCAAAACGCCCCGGCTTTTGGCCGGGGCGTCGAAGTCTCGAACCTGTCAGCTTGCTTTAGCGGCGGTCGCCCATGAACCGCAGCATGAACAGGAACAGGTTGATGAAGTCGAGGTAGAGCGTCAAAGCGCCCATCACGGCTTTGCGGCCGGAGACGGTGCCGTCATCGTTCGCGTCGTACATCTCCTTGATCTTCTGCGTATCCCAGGCGGTCAGGCCCGCGAAGATCAGAACGCCGATCGCCGAGATGGCGAAGTCGAGGCCGCAGCTCTTCAGGAAGATGTTGACGACCATCGCTAGGATCAGCCCGAACAGACCCATGATCAGGAACGAGCCGATCGGCGAAAGGTCGCGCTGCGTGGTGTAGCCGTACAGGCTCAACGCTCCGAACGACGCCGCCGAGATAAAGAAGGTGCGGGTGATCGACGCGCCGGTGTAGGCGAGAAACACCGACGACAACATCAAGCCGAGCAGACCGGCGTAGAGCATGAAGAGGCCCATGGCCGTGCCGGCTTGCAGCTTGTTGATCCTGAAGCTCAGGAAGAACACGATGCCGAGCGTGCCCAGGAACAGCACGATGGTCAGCGGGCCGCTGAAGATGGCCTGGCCGAACGAGGTCAGGCCGGTGATCTTGCCGCTGGTGTCGGTGACCACCGCGGCGTTGAAGGTCA
>CAITEM010000330.1 GCA_903891395.1 uncultured Hyphomicrobiales bacterium
CCGTGCCGGCAGATGAGCGACACGATGTCCTGGTTGATGGAGCCCGCGAGCACCATCTCCACGACCTCCATCGAGGCGTCATCGGTCACGCGCAGGCCGTCGACGAAGCGCGACTGCACCCCGGACTGCTTCAGCATCGTGGAGATCTGCGGGCCGCCGCCGTGCACCACGACCGGATTGATGGCCGCCTGTTCCAGGAGCACGATGTCGCGGGCGAAATCGCGGGCGTTCTGCTCGTCGCCCATGGCGTGGCCGCCGTATTTCACGACGATGATTTCCTCGTCGTACTGCTGCATGTGCGGCAGCGCTTCCGACAGGATGCGGGCCTGCTCTTGCGGGTCGATTTTAGGGGCTTTGCTCATCGCGGCGGGGTTCCGTGGAATGCCCGCGCCTTCTAGCCGATAATGGCCGCATCCGCCAATGCGCCGGACCGTTTTTTGCCGGCAAAAGAAGCCCCAGCTGCGGCAACAGGCCAAGAGCGCCGACTCTGCGCCGGTTCGGCATCAGATCGACGATGCGTAGTTGAACCGATCGAAATCGTGCTCGTAAGCGCGATACACCATCTTCGCCAGCGCCGGCGTGTAGTAATCCTGCCATGGCCGATGCCGGGACCGATTGTAGAAGTTCGTCACGAGCGGTTTGACGTGACGGGTGCCGACCCCGAGCCGTTCGCCGATGTGCGTAAAATCGGTGCCAAATCTTTCGACCGCGCCGACGAAATTGAGACTAAGCCCGGGGAAATCGAGCAGATCGTGCTGCAAGCTCCAATGCGGATTTTGCCGCTGCGCCGCGGTGGCGCAAGCAAACGCTGCAAATCGTTCAAAGGACAACGCATCGCCGGGAGCGATGGTCTGGCCGTCGCCGCTTTGCGTCGTGTAATCGAGATAGATCTCGACGAAAGGGTCGCCCGGCATCAGTTGCTTGTTGCTGAATTTGTCGGCCCATGCGGAGACCAGGCGGGCGTAAGGGTTGCGCACAAAAGAAAACCGCAGCGCGGTCGGGCTCATGGCGATGCGATGGAACGTGGAAAGGCCGGCGCGCGCCGGCGAGAGAATGCCCGAGTGCCGCCGGGTATGAAGCGTCTCGGCTGATAGCGTTTGCTGTCCGTTCAGACCGGACAGGAACGCCTTGATGGTGGTCGACGCATTCTTCGGAATCGAAACATAAATCAGGTTGTGCGCGGGCAGGACATCGATGTGCGCTTCGGGATCGAAGCCCGATTGCAGCGCGGCGTAAAATGACGCGGCCGGCGATCGCGAAGAGTAGTCGCGCCAGTTTTTAAGCCGCGCTCTGGCGCAACTGTGCAAATAGCGGACGCGATGCGGCAGGCATTGAGATGTGAAATACACGTTTGCGATCTCTGCAGACGTGCCCCTGGCAGCTTGCTACCTGCGTCGTCACCGCGTGAGAAGCGGCAAGTGTTTGATTTTATGGAATTTTTATTGCGCAGGGTTTTCAGGCCCGATGCGTTGCATCGATTGCCGCGGACCACGCCGCCGGTTCAGCGCTAGCGCTTTCTCTCGTCCAAGAGCCGGACGATCGCGGCGCGCAAGTGCTCCATGCCGGTACCTTCATGCGCCGACGTGGTCAGCACGGTGGGGAAGGAGCCCGGTTTCTTGAGCAAGGCGGCCTCGACCTCGGCGATGCGGTCCTTGAGGTCGGACGGCTTGATGGCGTCGCATTTGGTGAGAACGACCTGATAGCTGACCGCCGAGGTGGCCAGTTCCTTGAACATCGGCTCGTCGGTGTCCTTGAGGCCGTGACGGCTGTCGATCAGCACGTAGACGCGGGCGAGATTGGCGCGGCCGCGCAGATAGGCGGTGATGGTGCCGGTCCAGGCCGTGACCTTGGTTTTGGACGCTGCGGCGTAACCGTAGCCCGGCATGTCCACGATATTGAGTTCGGAGCCGCCGGTAAAAAAGATCAGTTCCTGGGTGCGGCCGGGCGTGCGCGACGTCCGCGCCAGCGCCTTGCGGTTGGTCAGCGCGTTGACCAGGCTCGACTTGCCGACATTGGAGCGGCCGGCGAAGGCGATCTCGACGCCGCGCATCGGCGGCAGCGAGACGTCGGAACTGGCGGCGGCAACGAATTGCCAGTCGCCGCCGAACAGCTTGCGGCCGGCCTCGATCTCGTGGCGGGTAAATTCGCTTTTATCGGTCATGGTTCGCCCTGTCTGTCACGCCCAAGCGGGGCCGTCCATCGCCACGGCGGAACAGGGCGTCACTTTTGCGGTTCCGGCCCGGCCCCTGGATCGGGCTGCGCGCCACGCTCTTTCTGTCGTGCGGCGATGAAGGCCCGGATTCGCCGCGCCAGTTCATAGCGGAATTCGTCCATGTCCTGCGGCACGGGGTCGTCATCGGTCTGCGCGCTGTCCAGCGGCGCGTTGTGCTGGGCCAGCAGGGCATTCAGCTCGCGCAAGGTGCGCGTCAGCGTGCCCAGCGTGCGTCCTGCCTTCTCCAGCTCGCCCGCATTGAGAGCGCCGCTCGCCAGCCGCGCGATGGTCGTCTCGATGGCGGGCAACACCTGCGCCACCGCGCTCTGCAGCCGCGGCACGATCTTCTCTCCACCCTCCCCTGGAGGGGGAGGGTCGCGAGCATCTTGCGAGCGGGGTGGGGTGAATGTCTCAGGCAGCAAGCTCACCCCACCCCGGCTCATGCCTTCGGCATTCGCCGACCCTCCCCCTCCAGGGGAGGGTAAGGGAAGCGGAGAGAACAGCGCTCGCTCTTGCTTCACCACCGGCACCGGCGGCGGTCCCTGGCGCGGGATCAGCGGCTTCCGTCTGGTCCACGCCCAACGCTTCATGCGGTAGCGCATCGTGGGAATTGTAATGTCGTGGTCGGCGCAGATGTGTGCGAGCGGCTTGTCGGTGTTCTCGTAGTCATGGCGGATTTGCGCCCAGGCTTCGGGCGTGGGTTCGGGCATGGTGATGCTCCTGGTGATGTGATCGCAGCCGGACCACAGCCGTCATGGCCGGGCATAGCCGTCCGACAGGACGGCGTCGCTTCGCTCGCCTATGTCCCGGCCATCCACGCCTTTGCTTTGCGCAAATAGAAGTGCGTGGCGCGAGTTGGCGCGGTCGCAAATTCAATTTTCGGAGGATGCGCCCTTATTAGCGGAGCAGCATCACGCTGTCAAGGATTATAATCTTTGACGCGGGATGACCGTAAATAACAAGACCCGTCATCCTGAAGTGCGAGCGCAGCGAGCCTCAAAGGATAGACGGCCGCCGACCTACAAACTACGCACGTTTGACAGGCCATCGGCCTTCTTCATATTTTTCAACAAGGGTAGCCAGGACATCGAGCTTAGCTGCATCCTCACTGCCTTCCGGCGCATTCCAAAGCCGTTCGATTTCTTCCAGGACTGCCCGATGATCGGCGTCGGTGCGGATTGGACTAGTGTTCATGCCCACCTCCCAAAGCTTCGACACATTTTAACAGCCTCACGCCGCACTACGCGGCACTACACGGATGCTGACTTCCACGTCCTGATCGAGTTTTCCGAGGATCGTGATCATGCGGTCCAGCGTGAAGCGTTCCAGCTTGGCGTTGCGGATACGGGACAGATCGGTATGTGCCACCCCCGTCAGCTTCTCGGCGGCTCGCGCGGTGAGTTTGTGCTCATCCAGCGCCTTGATAATCCGGGCGCCAAGAATGGCGCGGGCCTGCTCGAGGTCGGCGTTGGGCCGTCCGAAGTCCCGGAACACATTGCCGCTGCCGCGCACGATTTCGATTTCTTTTTTAGCCATCACAGACTTTCCTTGAGTCGTTTGATCCGTTCCTTGATGCGGTCCACATCCGCCTGTGGCGTCTTGATCCCGCTCTTCGACTTCTTTTGGAAGGCATCGATCACGATCAAGTCCAGACCAAGTTGCACGGCGTAGATCGTGCGGTAGGCATCGCCTCTGTGTTTGAGTGCGATCTCGAACACGCCGCCATCGACTCCCTTGAACGGTTTGGCGATGTCGGCCTTGCCGCCCTCGGCGGCGATGGTCAGAGCCGCAAGCATAGTGGTCTGCGCTTCCGCCGGAAATTTCTCGAACTCCTTGCGGGCGGCTTTCAGCCACGAAATCGCACGGGTCTGACGCATGAAAGGGTATGTTGGCACATTTGCCAATGTTTGTCTACGGTGGCCTCCGTTTAGGCATTGCAGGTGCCCGAAGCAGGGATATGTTTATGACGTAAAACGCGAGGTAACCCGTGCGCGAAGTGACTCTCGGCGAGGCAATCCGCAATTTCTCTCAGTTGATTGACGCCGCTGAGGGAGGCGAGACCATCGTCGTTATCAAAAACGGGAAGCCGGCGGCGAAGATCACGCCCCTCGCGAGGGACCGGAGGTCTGACTACGCGTGGAAGACAGCCTTCGCAGCGCTGAGCGAAAGTCTGAGCGCGAAGCGAGCGACAGGTTATCGGGTAGGTAAGATCGAAGAAGATGACAATTACGGCCCGGTGTGACCGAACTTTATAGCCCAAATGAGTGAAGTGAATCTCGCCCGAGTGTATCTGTCTCCAGATTTATGGTTCGCCATATCAGTGATTTGCTGCCGACTTCCAGACTACACAGCATTAGTCATTTGGACTCGCAAAGGCGCAAAATGGCCGACGATAAGAAGCATTACGTTATGAACGCCGACCCCGGCAAGTTCGGGATAGTTGGCGGCGAGGCGAAAGGCACATTGACGGATGCGCATCTAAATAAAAGGCAGATGACAAGAGAACGGATCAATTTCACGCATGAAAAGCAGAGCACCAATAGTGCGGCTTGGTACGCGCTAGCGCAATCGTTTAATCGCGCCGCCTACGTTCTAGAGAAGTATCGAGATGAAATTCCAATGGATACGCGGCCATTTGCTTTTAATGCTGCGCTATCATTGGAGTTAGTTTTCAAAGCAGTTATCGCTAGTAAAAGCATCCCAATTCCGACCAACTCTGACGGTCACAATTTGATCGCGCTTTGCGAAGCCGCTGCAATACCTTGCAGTGCCGATCAATTATCAACGCTTGAACTCATGACCGAAGAGCTAATTTGGGCCGGAAGGTACCCAACTCCGAACCGCTCAAGTAAATGGGATGCTTTTCACGACGTTGTTTTCGAGAAACATGTTGTCAGGAGTCAGCTTGGCAACGTTACAAGCGTGCGGGTTAATCCCGACACGTTTCCCAGTTGGGAGAACTATACGAAAATATGGGATCTAGCATCGCTGGAACTGAAAGCACTCAAATAGAGTTCGCTTTTCTTGTTCTCTATCGCCGCCTTGCGCCCGCCCAAAAAAATGGCCGGGCGTTTGCCCGGCCATGATCTGATTTCCAAAACCCGCCGCGCGCCGCGCCGCTACGCCTTCTTCTTTTTCGCGAACAGCGACTTGATGTTGTCGAACAACTCGATCTTCGCCCCGTGCTTGCGCATGATGATGCTCTGCTGCGCGACCGACAGTGAGTTGTTCCAGGCCCAGTAAATCACTAGACCGGCCGGGAAGCTCGCCAGCATGAAGGTGAAGATCAGCGGCATCCAGTTGAAGATCATCGCCTGGGTCGGGTCCGGCGGCGCCGGGTTGAGCTTCATCTGCGCCCACATGGTGATGCCCATGATGACGCCCCACAGGCCGACATGCAGGAAGCCGCCGATGACGGGAACGTGGGTCGGATCGAACGGGATCAGGCCGAGCAGGTTGAAGATGTTGGTCGGATCGGGCGCCGACAGATCGTGAATCCAGCCGAAGAACGGCGCGTGCCGCATTTCGATGGTGACGAACAGAACCTTGTAGAGAGAAAAGAAGACCGGAATCTGCACCGCGATCGGCAGACAGCCGGCCAGCGGGTTGATCTTTTCTTTCTTGTACAGCTCCATCAGCTCTTGCTGCTGCTTGGCCTTGTCGTCCTTGTAGCGCTCGCGCAGCGCCGTCATCTGCGGCTGCAC
>CAITEM010000331.1 GCA_903891395.1 uncultured Hyphomicrobiales bacterium
CGCCATTGCCGGCTCGATAGCGATGCCCGCTTGGGCGCAGGCGCCGGCGCTCCAGCTTTCACCGGATGCCGCATCCGCGCCGACCATTGCTCAACGAATGGCGCGATACGTCGCCGAAACCGACGACGGCGCGCTGGACCCGGCGACCGTCGAAAGAGCCAAGGCGCTTCTGATCGACGCCATCGGTTGCGCCATTAGCGCATACCGGGAAGAGACGGTGCAGGCCTGCCGCGACGTGGCTCTGGCCGTGCCCGGAGGGGTATCGACCGTGATCGGGACCAAGCGCCGCACGACACCCGACCTCGCCACGTTCGCCAATGGCGCCGCCATCCGTTATTTCGATTTCAACGATATCTATTTCGGCAAGGAACCGGGCCACCCGAGCGACATCATCCCCGCCAGCCTTGCGATCGCAGAGGCCGAAGGCCGCAGCGGCCGTGACTTTCTGCTCGGCATGGTGCTGGCCTACGAAATCGATTGCCGCCTGCTGGACGCGATCGAGCTCACGCGGAAAGGCTGGGACCATCCCATCAACAGCCTGCCGGCCAGCGCACTCGCCGCTGGCAAACTTATGAATTTGCCGGTCAAGCAGTTGGAGCAGGCCGTCAACATCTCGCTCAACGGCCATATGGCGATGAACCAGACCAGAGTGCAGGTGTTGTCCGACTGGAAGGGCCTCGCTGACCCCGACGCAGGCCGCAATGGCGTGTTTGCGGCTCTCCTCGCTCGGCACGGCGTGACCGGTCCCTCGCCGATTTACGAAGGCAATGCCGGCGTTTTCAAACTCGTAACCGGTCCTTTCGAACTCGACATCGACCAGTTCGGCGGCAGAAAAGGTCAGTTCCTTATCAACGCCTGTGATGTAAAGCCTTATCCGGTGCAGGGCGCGATCCAATCGGCCGTCGCCGCGGCGGCGGCGTTAGCCAAAGAAATCGGTGATTCCGGACAAATCACGGCGATCGTGCTCGACACCACCGATTTCACGTTCCGCAGCGCCGCACGGGACAAGGAAAAATGGGCGCCCGAGACGAAAGAAACCGCCGACCACAGTCTCCCTTATGTCGTGGCGCGGACCCTACTCGACGGCAAGATCATATTCGACAGCTTTTCGAACGACGCCATGCATGATCCGAAGGCTCTCGCCTTGATCGCAAAGATGACGGTCAACGTTGATCCGGCGCTGACGGCGATGATGCCAAGGAAGCTTCCCAACCGCGTTTCTGTGACGCTCAAGGACCGTCGCAAAATTACGAAACAGGTGGACGCCGCGCCGGGCATGGGTGGCGTGCCAATGCAGCGCGACGACTTCGAGCGCAAGTTCTCCGACAATGTCGCCAAGGTCTGGACGAAAAGCCAGCAGGCTCGCGTGCTTGATTTCGTTTGGAACATCGAACGGCAGGACAAGCTCGATCGTCTGTTCGAGCTTCTCCTCGTCGAAGGCTAAAGTCGCCATGTGACGGGTTTCATGCGGGCCGATCTAGGCAAGGCATGTCGAGTTGTATAAGAGCCCCCAGCAGAGCGGGAGGGAAACATGCCGATCGATGTTCACGCGCACTATGTGCCGCCGACGCTGGTCGAGACGATCGAAAGCCGCGCTTCAGAGTTCGGCGTATCGGTAATCCAGCATCCGCCGACCTGCTCTTGCGCGTTGCATTTCGATTATGGCCTGAAAGTACGTCCGTTCTTCCCGAAATTGATCGAGCCGGTCGAGAAGCGCGTCGATGCCATGGCGCAACAGGGCGTGACCCGACAGGTGCTGTCGATGTGGGCGGATATTTTCGCGCATGGTTTGCCGCGCGAAAAATCCGTCGCATGGCACCGCTACATGAACGAACATATGGCGAAGCTGTGCCAGGCGAAGCCGGAACGGTTCTCGATGCTCGCTTCGGTACCTTTCCCGCACGCACAGGAAGCGGCAGCCGAACTGACCCATGCGGTGAAGAACCTTGGCGCTGTCGGTGCGGTCGTCGCCGCCAATGTCGAAGGCGTCAACCTCGGCGAACTCGATCTCGATGCCTTTTGGCAGACGGCAGTCGACCTCGACGTTGCGGTTTTCATCCACCCGGTTCAGGCACAGCCGCAGCCGCGCGTCGCGAAGTTCGCGCTTTCGCAAATTGCGCAATACACAGTCGATACGACCTTCACCGTCGGTTCGCTCATCTTCGCCGGTGTGATGGATCGCTTCCCGACGCTGCGCATTCTGCTATCGCACGGCGGCGGGACGTTTCCTTATCTCACGGGGCGTTTCGATATCATGCATGCGCGTATGGATCGCGCACAGCAGGGCGACGTCGCCGCCAACAAGCCGTCGGATTATCTACGGCGTTTCTATTACGACACGATCCTGCACGATCCGGCAATCCTCAACTGGCTGACCGCGCGCGTCTCTGCGGAACGTGTCGCACTCGGCACGGACTATTCGTTTCCGCCCGCCGACACCGATCCGCTGGCGACCGTCCGCGCGGCCGGATTGACCGGCGCGCAAGTAAAAACGATCTGCGAAGACACGCCGCGCGCGTTGTTCCCGCGCTTACCGGCGTTATAAAAATTTGCCATATTGCCTATCAATCGTCCCCTGATACTGTGAACAACAGCGCTGCCAAAAAGAAGCAGCCGTTCCAGGGAGGGATCGATGGCGTCCAACGCCAAGAAGTCCGTCGAATTGCTGACGCGGCTTGACCGTCTGCCGTTTTCGAAATGGCACCGCAATTTCTTTATCGTCGCGTTTCTCGGCGTCATGTTCGACGCGGCTGATTTCGCGCTCTTCGGCGCGGCGCTGCCGCTGATCGCCAAGGAATTCGGCCTGGGGCCGGCGCAGGCGGGTTTTGTCGCCACGGTCGGCCTTGTCGGCGCCTTCGTCGGCGCACTGTTCTGGGGCACGATTTCCGATTACATCGGCCGCCGGACTTCGTTCTCCGCGACGGTGGGCCTCTTTGCGCTATTCACCGGCCTCGTCGCGGCCTCCTGGAATATCCTCTCCCTGCAGATCTTCCGTTTCCTGTCGAATTTTGGCCTCGGCGGCGAGGTGCCGGTCACCTCAACACTTGGCTCCGAATTCAGCCCGGGCCGCCTGCGCGGTACGATGACCGGCGGCATCATGGCTGCCTTCCCTGTCGGCCTCGCTTTGGCCGCGCTGCTCAGCCTGCTGATCATCCCGAACTTCGGCTGGCGCCCGCTCTTCGTCGTCGGTGTCGTGCCGGCGTTTTTGCTGCTGGTCGTACGCCGCTACATGCCGGAGTCGGTGCGATATCTCGTGAGCCGCGGCAAACTTGCCGAGGCCGAGCAGACGGTCGCCGACATTGAACGTCAGGCACTCGGCCACAACCTGACGCAGGCCGAAATCGACGCGCTGCCGAAGCTGCCGCAGGAAGCGAGCGTCGAAGCCAAAGTAACGGTCACCGAGCTGCTGTCGGCCGGCCGCGTCAAGAATACGCTTCTGCTCTGGGTCGTCTCGTTCGGCTTCCTCTGGGCGTCGAACGGCATTTTGTTCATGCTGCCGACCATTCTGGTCGCGCGCGGCTTTCCGCTATCGCAGGTTATCGTCTTCATGCTGGTGCAGGCCTGTTCTGCCATCGTCGGCTACGCGGCCTGCGGATGGCTGATCGACAAGTTTGGACGGCGTCCCGTCCTGTTCCTGTACTTCTTCATCGGCGCGGGCTTCCATCTCTGGTTCGCGGAAGCGAGCGGCGTCTGGCTCTATGTCGCCGCCGCCGCCGTCGGTTGGGTCAATCCAGGCGTCTACGGCGCGACCAGCGTCTATGTCGGCGAACTCTATCCGACTCGCCTGCGTGCAACGGCGGTCGGCTGGTTCTTTGGCATCGGCCGCATCGGCTCGTTCCTCGCGCCGTCCGTGGTCGGATTGATGATCGCTTACGGCCTCGGTGCTTATGTGCTGCACACCTTCGCGCTGTCCTATCTGATTTCGGCCATCGCGCTATGGGCGGTCGGCGTCGAGACTCGCGGTCGTGCGCTCGAGGAAATCAACAAGGCGCGGGACGCCACGCCGGCCCGGCAAGCCGCGACGCGCGCCGAATACGCCTGAACCTGCGCGGCGGCGTGGCCCTCACGGCTGCGCCGCCATTTTCTTTTGACCTGTCGTTTCTTGCGAGACCACCCGCGTGCCAATAGACATTTTCAATCACTTCACGCCGCAAAAAGTCTACGAGACCTTTCGCACGCTGGCGCCGGACAATCCGGGACTGAAAGCTTTCGCTGCCCTGCCGGCGCTGTGGCAGATCGATGCAAGGCTCAAGCTGATGGAGCAGTTTCCGGGCCATCAGCAAGTCCTTTCGCTGGCCAATCCGCCGCTCGAAATGCTCGCCGGGCCGGATAAATCACCCGACCTCGCACGGCTGGCAAATGACGAGCTGGCGGCGATCTGCGCGAAGCATCCCGACCTGTTCCCGACCTTCACGGCTTCGATGCCGGCGAACAATCCCGACGCCGTCATCCGCGAAGCGGAACGTGCCATCGGCACCCTCGGCGCACGCGGCATTCAGCTCTTCACCAATGTGAACGGCAAGCCGCTGTCTGCGCCAGAGTTCTTTCCCGTCTTCGAGTACATGGCGAAGCAAGACCTGCCGATCTGGATTCACCCGATGCGGGGACCGAACTTCTCCGACTACGCCAGCGAAGACCACTCAGAAAACGAAATCTGGTTCACGTTCGGCTGGCCCTATGAGACCAGCGCTTGCATGACACGTCTGATTTTCGCGGGGCTGTTCGACAGGCTGCCCACGCTCAAGATCATCACTCATCATTACGGCGGCATGATCCCGTTTTTTGCTGAAAAGATCGCGCTCGGCTTCCAACAGATTTTCTTCGGCGCACCGGATCGCAACCCGGTCGCCGAGCGCGCCGGCCTCAAGAAGCCGTTGCTCGATTATTTCCGCATGCTCTATGCCGATACGGCGGTGAATGGATCGGCCGCCGCCGCCGTGTGCGGTCATGCGTTCTTCGGCACCGACCGGTCGCTGTTTGCGACCGATGCGCCTTTCGACTCGCTCGGCGGCCAGCAGTTGATGCAAGGCACGGTCGATGCCGTCAACGCGCTGCCGATCAGCGAGACTGACAAAGCACGCATCTTCGACGGCAACGCGCGTGCGCTGCTGAAGCTGAAGGCCTGACCCATGGACGCCAGGACGACCAGCCGGCTTGAAACCATTCTCGAAATGTCGGCCGCCTTCCGGGCGCCCGCCTCTTCGACGCAAGAGCATCACGCGCTGATTGCCCCGGCCGCCGCGCGCCTCTCGAAGAAAGGTTTCTGACATGCGTACCGAAAACGTCACTGTGACCCTGCGCGACGGCAGCGAGATGGGCGCCTACATCGCCTATCCCGACAAGAAGCCCGCCGGTGCGATCATCGCCATCATGGAAATCTGGGGCGTCAACGAGACGATGCGCGAGCACGCCAAGGAATTCGCCGAAGCGGGATTCGTCTGCCTCGTCCCGGACCTGTTCTACCGGCAGGAAGCCGGTGTCGAACTTTCCGACCGCAATCCGAAGGATGTCGAGAAGGCGTTCGAGCTTTACTACCACTTCGACTACGACCAAGGCGTCGAGGACATGGTCGACGTCGGTGAGTTCATGAAGACGCTGCCGGAAGTGAACGGCAAGGTCGGCGCGGTCGGCTACTGCCTCGGCGGCAAGCTCTGCTACCTGATGTGCTGCCGCACCGACATCGACTGCGCGGTCGCCTATTACGGCACCTACATCGAGCACAACATCCGCGAGGTCGGCAATCTGCACCGCCCCTTTATCCTGCACATGGCGATAAAGGACCGCTGGGTGCAGAAGGAGGTCAACGATCTCCTGGAGCGCAAGCTGTCGCCCAATCCGTTGGTTGCTATTCACAAATATCCGGGCGCCGACCACGCCTTTGCGCGGCACGGCGGCCTGACCTACAGCAAGCCGGAAGCCGACCGCGCGCTGTCGCTGTCAGTCGAATTTTTCCACAAACATCTGGACTGAGGCCGCGTCCATGCTCGGCAGCGACATTTCCCTGATCGAGGACGGTGCCGGCGCGCCGCTGGTGCTGTTGCACTGCCTCGGCGTCGGTCGTCCTCTTTCTATAGTTCACCACCTACAGCAAACGTTCAGTCGGAGGAAACATCAATGAACACCATACTTCGCCGTTTCGCCTTGGGCGCAGCTCTCCTGTTCGCCGCGCTCACGTCTGCTTCGGCAAAGGATTGGCCTTCGCGCACCGTCACGGTTGTCGTGCCCGTGCCGGCTGGCGTCGCGAGCGACATCGTCGCGCGCGTGGTCTTCGAGCAGGTCGGCAAGCAGGTCGGACAGACCTTCATCATCGAGAATCGGCCGGGCGCCGGCGGATCCATCGGCGGCAATGCCGTCGCCAAGGCGACGCCCGATGGTCACACGATCCTGGTTTGGGGCTCGATCGCGGCCGCGAACGCGCTCTATACGAAACTGCCTTACGACACGCTCAACGATTTCACACCGGTGGCGGTCTTCGGTCAGACGCCGCTGGTCGTGGTCACGGGCGCCGGCCACTACAAGACTCTGGCAGAACTGGTTTCCGCGGCGAAGGCCGATCCCGGAAAGCTGAATTATGCGACTGTCGGTGTCGGATCGGCCGCACACTTCGGCGCAGAGCAACTTGCGTGGAGCGCGGGCTTCTCGGCACAGCACATTCCCTTCAAGGGCGGCGAATGGCTGACGGAAGTCTTGGCGGGCCGACTCGATTTCGCCGTGCCGCCGGTGACCAGCGCGATCAGCTTAATTCGTGACGGCAAGCTCGTCCCACTCGCCATCAGCTCGTCAATGCGTTCCCCGTCACTCCCCACCGTGCCGACGATGGTCGAAGCCGGACTCAAAGCCGACGCCGTCTATCCCTTCTATACGGGCGCTTATCTTCCGGCCAAGACACCGCACGCCATCGCCGAGAAACTGCATGCGGAGATCATGAAGGCGCTGGCGTTGCCCTCGGTGCAGGAGCGGTTGACTGCGGTGGGTGTCGATCCGATGCCGATGACACTGGCGGAGTTCGGTGCGTTCTTCAAAAAGGACGTCGCCAACAATCTGGAGCTCGTGAAGGTGGCCAAAATTCCAACGCAGTAGGCCGCGCACGCGCGGCCCTTTTACGCCGGTGGTCCCTTGGTCGAGTAAATATTCAAAATTTCAATGACTTAGGAAGGGTCTGGCGGAGAGGGAGGGATTCGAACCCCCGATACGGTTGCCCGTATGCCGCATTTCGAGTGCGGTGCATTCAACCGCTCTGCCACCTCTCCGGAGCCCGGAATGGCTTAAGAACGGCCGATCCGGACGGCGCTATCTACCCAAGCGGGCCAAGACAAACAAGGGTGCCGGCGGCTATTATGCAGCCTGCCTCAGAGGAATTGGCCTCCCGGCCGGCGTTTAGATGCAAATTCGACGACCCATAGCCGCCCTTCGCGGGCAAATCCGCGGCCTCCTTCTGACGCTGGGCCTGGTGGCGGCCACCACCGCCATCATTTTCGCGATCATCGTGAGCGTCGGCCTTACCCGCGGAACCGTCGCCTACCTCATTCCGGTGCTGATCGCGGCCATCCGCTGGGGCGTCGTTGCCTCGCTGCTGGCCTCCATTACCGGCGTTCTGGCGTCGGCCTTCTTCTTTTTCCCGCCGCTCTACAGCTTCGAGATCCGAGACCCCCAGGAAGTCATCAATCTCATCCTGTACGTCTTTACGGCGATCGTGGTGAGCCAGCTCGCCAACCGCCTGAAGCGCCAGCTCGAAGTGTCGCGCCAGCGCGAGATCGACCTGCGCGATCTCTACGCGTTCTCGCGCAAGCTCGCGCTGGCGTTTGACGTCTCCGACATCCACGCCGCGATCGAAGAACATCTGGCCTCCGTCATGCAGCGCAAGGTCGTGCTGTTTGCCGGCGGGCGCGAAACCGCCGCCGACAACCGCATCAGCAACACGCCGCCGCCGGCGCAGGTGCTGGCAGAGGTCGCCGACGTTGCCGCCGGCCGGCATCACTCGACCGGCGCCATCGCGGTCGCGTCCGGCGACCAGGCCTGGCTGGTGCGCGCGGTGTCGCCGAAGAACCCCGATTTCGGCGTCATCGCCATCGATCTCAGCGGCGAGACCCAGGATGCGTTCGACGACGTCCGCGTGC
>CAITEM010000332.1 GCA_903891395.1 uncultured Hyphomicrobiales bacterium
CGGCAGCAGATAATGCAGCGAGAAGAAGCGGTTCAGCGTTGGGTCACCAACGGAGAAGCCGCCCCACAACCATGTGACGATCGATGAGCCGACCAGCGGGATGGCGCTGAACAGGTTCGTGATGACGGTCGCTCCCCAGAAGCTCATCTGCCCCCATGGGAGAACATAGCCCATGAAACCCGTGGCCATCATCAGCAGGAAGATGATCATGCCGAGGATCCAGAGAACCTCGCGCGGCTCCTTGTATGACCCGTAGTACAGGCCGCGGAACATATGGATGTAGACCGCGAGGAAGAACATCGCGGCGCCGTTGGCGTGCAGATAGCGCAGCAGCCAGCCGTAATTGACGTCGCGCATGATGCCTTCGACCGAGCGGAAGGCCAGATCGACATGCGGGGTATAGTGCATCGCCAGGATGACCCCGGTGATGATCTGAACGCCGAGCATAAACGAGAGGATGCCGCCGAAGGTCCACCAGTAGTTCAGGTTCCGCGGCGTCGGGTAAGCGACGAACGAGGAGTGAATCAGGCCGCCGATCGGCAACCGCTTCTCAAACCACTGCAGAACTTTGCTCTGCGGCTGGTAGGTCGAATTTCCGTGCATGGTCGAACCTTAGAATGCGACGTTTCGCTCAGCCGATCTGAATCTTGGTGTCGGAGACGAACTTGTACGGCGGCAGGGGCAAATTCTTCGGCGCCGGACCTTTCCGGATACGGCCGGCGCTATCGTATTGCGAGCCATGGCACGGGCAGAACCAGCCGTCGTACTCGCCCTGGTGGGCGAGCGGGATGCAGCCGAGATGCGTGCAGATACCAATGACGACCAACCACTGATCGTGGCCCTGCTTGACGCGGGCCGAGTCGGGCTCGGGGTCCGGCAAGCTGGACAGCGCTACCGTCTGCGCCTCCTCGATCTCCTTCTTGGAACGATGGGAGATGAAGATGGGCTTCGAGCGCCAGAACACCTTGATGATCTGGCCATCGGCGATCGGGCCCAGATCGACTTCGATCGGGGCGCCCGCGGCGATGGTCGAGGCGTCGGGATTCATTTGCGCGATCAGCGGTACCAAGACCGCAGCCGCGCCGACAGCGCCAACGGCGCCGGTGGCGATGTAAAGAAAGTCGCGGCGCGTGTGCTCCGCAGAAGACACGGTCGTCACGTCTTGAGCCCTCTCCCCCGGCTGGCTTATCCATCCGCCCGCGGCTGGAGCCGGGTACAAGTCCCACGGCAGTGGGGCGGACCGGTTGCGGCAGTCCTGAAGAAGACAGGACGGCGCTTCGGTGGGTTCTATTGGCACCCTTGTGCTAAGAGCGCAAGCCCGGCGACGTTAAGTCACATAAATCGTTCGTCTACTGTGCGATTTCCGGCGCACAATTTTTAACACCACAGGCTGGCGGATGCAGATTGCCCTCTATGAGCCCGACATTCCCCAGAATACCGGGACGATCTTGCGGGCCTGCGCCTGTCTGGGGCTTGAGGCGCATATAATCGAGCCGGCCGGCTTCCCGGTAACCGACCGCGCCTTCCGCCGCGCCGGGCTGGATTATCTCGACCAGGTCTCCATTACCCGCCATGTCTCGTTCGCCGCCTTCGACGGCTGGCGGCGGGCTGAGCGGCTGGAACTGGTTTTGCTGACCACCGCCGCAACCGGCAGTTATCTCGACCACACGTTCCGGGACGACCAGATCCTGCTGTTCGGGCGTGAAAGCGCCGGCGTGCCGGAAGCTGTGCATAACGTCGTCGACGCGAGGCTCGCCATCCCGATCCGAGGGGGCTTCCGCTCGCTCAACATCGCGGTCGCGATGGCGATGGTCACTGGCGAGGCGCTGCGGCAGACGCGTGGCACACCTGATCCAGATCAAACCGGCCGGACGCGGGTGCGTTAGCAATCCGCGGCGGCTATAATTGCGCGTGGAGTGCCTGATGGACGCCGGACAGATCGAAGCCCGCAAAACCCGCGCCGAAAACTGGTTTCAGGCGCTGCGCGACGATATTTGCGCGAGTCTGGAGGCGGTCGAGGCCAGCCTGCCCGCTGGCGCGCCTTGTGCCGATCGGCCGGCCGGCCAATTCGTACGCACACCCTGGCAGCGCACCGACCACAACGGGCAACCGGGCGGCGGTGGCGTCATGTCGATCATGCGCGGTCGCGTGTTCGAGAAGGTCGGCGTGCATTGCTCGACGGTCCACGGCGAGTTCGCGCCGGAATTCCGCAAGGACATCCCCGGCGCCGCCGACGATCCGCGCTTCTGGGCTTCGGGCATTTCTCTGATTGCACATCCGAATAACCCCCACGTCCCCGCCGTCCACATGAACACCCGTCATGTCGTCACCAGCAAAGCCTGGTTCGGCGGCGGCGCGGATCTGACCCCGGTGCTCGACCGCAGGCGCACGCAGACCGATGCCGATACAGTGGCGTTTCATGCCGCGATGAAATCGGCCTGCGACGCGTATGCTGCGATCGCGCCTTACGACAAGTTCAAAACCTGGTGCGACGAGTACTTTCATCTCAAGCACCGTAACGAGCCGCGCGGCATCGGCGGCATTTTCTACGATTATCTCGAGAGCGATTGGGACGCGACCTTCGCTTTCACGCAAGACGTCGGCCGCGCCTTCCGCGACATCTATCCCGACCTGGTGCGCAAGAACTTTGCCACGCCCTGGACCGAGGCTGAGCGTGACGAACAACTGATCCGCCGCGGCCGTTACGTCGAATTCAATCTGCTCTACGACCGCGGCACGATTTTCGGCCTCAAGACCGGCGGCAACGTGGAGTCGATTTTGTCGTCGATGCCGCCTTTGGTGAAGTGGCCGTAACTTATTTAAACGCCCCGTAGATCATCATCGCGCCGCCGACCAGCACCACCACGTCGAGCACCGCGGTGTGCACGTGCACGGGCATGCGTTCGACGAAAGCTTTGGCCAGAAATGCGCCGGGCAGCGCCACAATGCCGATCAGAAGCGCGAAGGCGATGACCTGCGGCGTCAGCACGCCGGCCGCGCCAAACACCGAAACCTTCACGATGCCGATAATGATCGAGATCGATGCATCGGTGGCAATGACCGCGGCGCCGGTCAGGCCCGCGGCCATCAGCAGCGACAACAAAATGACGCCGGAGCCGGCGGTGCCGCCGACGACAACGCCGTAGCCGACCGAACCCGCCGCCAGGCCGATATCGCCAATCTGCACACCGTGATGTTTCAGCAGCCGGCGCAACGGCACGCTCAGGATCAGCATGCCGCCGACGACCAAGGCCGCACCGAGGCTGGTGAGCTTGGTGTAGCCCCAAGCGCCGAGCATGCAGGTCGGGATTGAGGCCGCCAGCACGATCGCCGCACGCCGCCAGTCGACATATTTCAAGAACGCCGTCATGCGGCTGGTGTTGGAAAACATCGCCGAGATGGCGATGATCGGCACCACCGGCTCAGGCCCGACCAGCGGCACCAGCACCAAAGGCATCAACGCGCCCGTGCCATAGCCCGACACGCCGCCGACAATCGAGGCGAATAACGCAACGCCTGCGACCAGCAGAAGCTGCCACGCGGAAACATCGGCGAACGCGGAGAACACGGTCATTGTTAGCTGTTGTCTTGGATTGCCGTGAAGTCGCCTGATGCTGAGTACGGATGACACGAAAGGCCATAGGCTCATTTTTATCAAGCATGGCCGATTATTGCCAATCCGCAACACACTTGGAATTTATTCTGAACTGGCTTGCAGCATTCGAGTTCCATCCCCCCAATAGAACCGGGAGTAAATCCGCGTCCGTCAATCCGATCGAGGCGGTCTCTGCTGTCCGAGTTGGCGACGTTCACCACATCGGTGATGCGTATCGAGGGGTATTGAATATGCGCAAGTTGTTCTTTGTTGCACTGGCCATGACGTCAATGAATGTCGCCGCCAATGCAGCCGACATTCCAATGAAGGCGCTGCCGACCGCGTATGACTGGAGCGGCTTCTATGTCGGCGGCAATATCGGCGGCGTCTTCGGACGTGACGCGCTGTCGTCAACCAGCACCTTTCCGGCGCCCAACGCGCCGATCGACACTGCGGCCGTCAATGCCGCCCAGACGACAAACCTCAATTCCTCGGGCGTCATCGGCGGCCTGCAAGCCGGTCACAATTGGCAAAACGGCAATTTGCTTTTGGGCGTCGAGACCGACTTCACCGTGATGAGTCTGAAAAGCTCCAGCGGCGGCACCTTCGTCTTCCCGAGCACCTTGCCGGGCGGCCCTATCGGACCGCCGACGCAGTTCTTCACGACATCAAACACAATGTCGGCGGACTGGTTGTTCACGCTGCGCCCGCGCGTCGGTTTCGCCATGAACAATTGGCTGGTCTACGCCACGGGCGGTCTGGTGGTCGGCCATGAGAAAGTGAACGAGACCTCTGTGCTGGCTGCTGGCTTTACGACCACGAACTCGTTCTCGACGACGGCGGTGGGATGGACCGTCGGTGCCGGTGTCGAATACGGCCTCAATCGGAACTGGTCGATCAAGGCCGAGTATCTCTACGTCGATCTTGGCACGCCACTGGCGAATAGTGGCGTCTTGACGCCCACCATCGCCGGCTATTCCAGCCTGCTGACGTCTCATCTTACGATGAGCATTGCGCGAGGCGGGGTAAACTATCGCTGGTGAGACTGAAATCTCGTTAGCTTCACGTCGCCGATCACGGGAAGGCCGCAGGCCCGGCCTTCATTTCTGCGAAGCGTTGTCCGCAATCTTTTCGAGAGCCGCCTGATCGTCCGGAAAGCCGGCCGCGATCCAGACGGTTTCAGCGGCACGTATCGCCTCGCCGAGTGCGGGCCCCTTCTCGACGCCGCGCTTGATGAAGTCGGCGGCCTTGAGCGGGAAAACCGGCGCGGTCCAGCGTTGCGGCAACGTTGCCATCGCTCGCCAATTGACGTCGCCCGCCGAGGCCGACGAGCGCGCCCAGCCGAGCAGCGCTCGATCGGTGAACGCTTGCGGCCCCAGCCGGTAGATCGAGGCACGCGCGGCAGGTTCGCCGCGTTCCGGCGAGATCAGGCGCCAGCCTTCTGCCATCGATACCAGCCGCTCCTGCTCGACATTGTGCAGCCGCAGCTTTTGCGTCAGTCGTTCGGCGTCTTCGACGACCAGTACACCGAGCGCGCCAAGGCGTTGCACGGGATCGGGCGCAACACCGATTGCCGTCTCGACCTTCGCCATGTTTTCGAAACTGGCCAGATAGCTGACGCCGCCAAGGACGCGCAGCAGCAGCCCAGAGTCCGCCATGGCAATGAGGGTCGGTACCGCGTGCGGCGCCACCACCGTCTTCATCACCTCCATACGAACGCGCTCGCGCGACAGCGCGTCGAGACCGTCACGACCGGCGACGCAGGCGGCAAGCCCTTCCGCGTCGGGATGGCCGCCTTTGCTGTAGGCGGCATGAAAACGAAAAAAGCGCAGGATGCGCAGGTAGTCTTCCTCGATGCGCCGCTTCGGATCGCCGATGAAGCGCACGCGGCGTGTCTCCAGGTCGGCCAGGCCGCCGACGTAATCGTAGACCTTGCCATCGCGCGACGCCGACAGCGCGTTGATGGTGAAATCGCGACGCTCGGCGTCGGTCTTCCAGTCGCGACCGAAGGCGACCTTGGCGTGGCGGCCATCGGTCTCGACGTCCTGCCGCAAGGTCGTGACTTCGAAAGGCTGCTTGTCGACGACGACGGTGACGGTGCCGTGCTCGATACCGGTCGGTACCGGCTTGAAGCCCGCGGCAGTGACGCGCCGCACGACTTCCTCCGGCACCGCCGTGGTGGCGACGTCGACTTCATGGATCGGCATCTCAAGCAATGCATTGCGCACCGCGCCGCCGACCACGCGCGTTTCTTCGCCGTCGCGATCCAGCACGCCGAGCAGACGATTCAATGCGGCGGCGTTCGGCCAGGCCGCGCCGGCAACGCTGCGCGTGGTGGCACCCGCCGCCGTCACTTGGTCGTTGCCGGCACGAATTTGCCGTTCTCCAGGTGCGCCGGGATGTAGGCCGAACCAGGTCGCGCGCCGGTATATTCCGCGAAGTAGAAAAAGCTCACCGCCATCAGCGCCAGCGCGACGATGGTCAGCGTGGCGATGCGCGAGGCCGGCCACGAAGCCGGATGCAGAATGTCGGCCTTGATCGCCCACAGAAAGACGACATAGAGCGCGAACGGCATGACGAAGAGCGCGATCTCGGTGAAGACTTGGCGGATCATGCGTAAATCCGTTCATGCAGATTGCGGAGGATACCCGCCGTGACGCCCCAGATGTAATGCTGTTCGAACGTCACTGCATAGAAATGCCGCGTCATACCGTTCCAGTCGCGCGAATGGCGCTGCATGTTGGCTTGATCCATGAGAAACGCCAGCGGCACTTCGAACACATTGTCGACTTCGCCGGCATTGAGCTTCAGCGTGAAGCCCGGCTTCACGCGCCCGATCAGCGGCACAATGCGAAAGCCCTGCGTCGTCATATAGAGGTCGAGATAGCCGAGCGGCTCGATGAGGCTGCGGTCAATGCCTATCTCCTCTTTTGTCTCGCGCAAGGCCGCATCCATTGGATCTGCGTCGAACTTTTCGATCTTGCCGCCGGGAAAGGAAATTTGCCCCGGGTGATTGGGCAGATGCTGCGCGCGTTGCGTCAGCAGCACGGTCGGCTCCGGAGGGTCGACCACCGGCACCAGCACCGCCGCCGGTTTGACCGGACGAACCTCGGCGATCTTCTGCATCACCGGATCGACGTCGTGGTCGCCGCGCTTCGGCGTGATCGAGGCGTCGTTCAAACCCGGCGGCACGTCGAGCGTCAACCGCGCCTTGGCACGAGCAAAGAATTCAGACGCCGGCAAGGCCGTCACCGCATCCATCAAGCAAACTCCCGCACCACGCTGGCTTCCGCCATCGCAAAGAATTCTCCGACCGAAGACACGCCGAACATCGGCTTGCTGTCCACGACTTGCTCTTCGCCGAGTTCGACCAGATCGTAAAACAGCGTGCGCGTCACCTTGGCCCACAGGTCGCGGCGGACGTGAACGAAAGGCTTGAGCCCGCCGGCCGCTTCCGGCTCGAACCGCAGGCCATGGCCCGGGCCGGCCTCGACCCAGTCCTCAACATTGGTCCGGAAGCTAAGCACCTGCCCCCGCGCATCATGCGCGACCTTGAGCTCGACCGCGAGGAAGGGGACTTCGTCGACGACGATCCCGACTTTCTCCACCGGTGTGACAAGAAAATACCTGTCGCCTTCACGTTTGAGCACGGATGCGAACAACTTGACCAAAGCCGGCCGGCCGATCGGGGTCTTCTGGTAGAACCAGGTACCGTCGGCGGCGATCCGCATGTCGATATCGCCGCAAAACGGCGGGTTCCACTTTTCCACCGGCGGCGGCCCGCGTTTTTCGCGGGGCAGCGCTGCCACAATTCCTTCCAAGCCGCCCTGCCCTGCCTTCGCCATGGTTTCCCTAGCTACTCCCTAACCAAGCCGAGACGTTTCGCGCCTGTTCGCAACTTTGTGACTCACCCGGCCCCGCGCCGGAAGATAGCGTAAGCTCAGCCGAAGATTGAGGCAGATTCGGCGGTAATTGCGCATGAAATTCGCCTTTGGTGCGCAAGTTGCATAGCCCTTCGGCAGGGCCAAAGGCACCCGACACAAGGAACACATCATGGCGGCGGCAGGCGGCGAAAATCTGGAAAAGCTGGAAGACATGATCGTTCGCGCCGCGGAATCGACCGCGGTCCATGTCCGCGCGGCCAAAGCTGCCATCGGCGCGGTGATTTTCGGCCAGGAAGTCGTGGTCGAGCGTGCCCTGATCACCATTCTGTCCGGCGGCCATGCGCTGCTGGTCGGCGTTCCCGGCCTCGCCAAGACTAAACTGGTCGAAACTATGGGCATCGCGCTCGGTCTCGACGCCAAGCGCGTGCAGTTCACGCCCGACCTGATGCCGTCCGATATCCTCGGCACCGAAGTTCTGGAGGAAACGCCGGGCGGCAAGCGCAGTTTCCGCTTCATCGCCGGGCCTGTGTTCGCGCAATTGCTGATGGCCGACGAGATCAATCGCGCCTCGCCGCGCACGCAGTCCGCTTTGCTGCAAGCCATGCAGGAGCAACATGTCAGCGTGGCCGGCGCCCGCCACGATCTGCCGAAGCCCTTCCATGTGCTCGCCACGCAAAACCCGCTGGAGCAGGAAGGCACCTACCCCCTGCCTGAAGCGCAGCTCGACCGCTTTCTGATGGAAGTGGACGTCGATTACCCCGATGAAGCCGCCGAGCGTAAAATTTTGTTTGATACCACTGGCGCCGAAGAAACCCGCGCCAAGGCCGCGATGACCTCCGACGATCTGATCGCGGCGCAGCGCCTGGTGCGCCGCCTGCCAGTCGGCGAGAGCGTGGTCGAGGCTATCCTCAAGCTGGTGCGCTCGGCGCGCCCCGGTCCGGAAGCCGGCGACCTCGGCAAATTGATCTCCTGGGGCCCCGGCCCCCGCGCCAGTCAGGCCTTGATGCTGGCGGTGCGCGCCCGTGCGCTGCTCGACGGCCGTTTCGCGCCGTCGATCGACGACGTCATCGAACTGGCCGAACCCGTACTCAAGCACCGCATGGCCTTGACCTTCGCCGCCCGCGCCGAAGGCGAGACCATTTCCAACGTCATCCAGAAGCTGAAGGCGCGCATCGGATAACATGGCCGAGCCCCGACGCAGCGACCCGGAAAATGAGGCGGTTGAGGCGGCTGTCGGCAAGAGCCGTAAGCTCGCCGCACGCATTCCACGGCTGATCCTGGAAGCGCGCCGCGTCGCCGCCACCGTCATTCACGGTCTCCATGGCCGCCGCCGCGCCGGCGCCGGTGAAAACTTCTGGCAGTACCGCCGCTTCGTCAACGGCGAGCCGTCGCACAATGTCGATTGGCGGCGCTCGGCGCGCGACGATCATCTGTATGTCCGCGAGCGCGAATGGGAGGCCTCGCATACCGTGTGGCTATGGGCCGACCGCTCGCACTCGATGGATTTCTCGTCGCACATGACGGAGTGGAGCAAGCTCGACCGCGCTCTGGTCGTGACCTTCGCTTTGGCTGAAGTGCTGGTGCAGGGCGGCGAGCGTGTCGGCATTCCCGATCTGATGCGGCCGACCGCGAACCGCAACGTCATCGAGAAGATGGCACAGGCCATCGTGCACGATACCACCGAGCATCCGAGCCTGCCGCCGAGCTTCGCGCCGGCACCGTTCTCGGAAGTGCTGCTGGTGTCCGACTTCTGGTCGCCGATCGCCGACTTCCGCCGCATCATCGGCCAATTGGCCGCCAATGGCGCGCGCGGCCACGTTGTACAGGTGGTAGATCCGGCGGAAGAGACTTTCCCCTATTCCGGCCGCGTCGAGTTCGTTGAATCGGAAGGCCTCGGCAGCGTCACCGCCGGCCGGGCCGAGACCTGGCGTACCGAGTACCAGACCTTACTCGCCAATCACCGCGCCGCCTTGCGCGAGGAAAGCGAACAATTCGGCTGGACCTTCACGGTCCATCGCACCGACCGAGGCCCGACCGAATTGCTGTTCGCGATCCACGCCCGCATGGGCGCGGGCGCCACCCAGACGACCGTCAACAGCCGGCACGCGCCGGCTAACCCTGTGAGGCCGGCATGATCCCCGGCCTGCCGCTCGCTTTCGCCCAGCCGCTGGTGCTGCTCGGCCTCGTCAGCCTGCCGATTCTGTGGTGGCTGCTGCGGCTGGTGCCGCCGCGGCCGACGCGGATCGACTTCCCGCCGACGCGGCTGTTGTTCGATATCCAGGCCAAGGAAGAGACGCCGTCGCATACGCCGTGGTGGCTGACGCTGTTACGGCTTTCGCTGGCGGCGTTGTGCATCATCGCCGCAGCGGGGCCGTTGTGGAACCCGCCGCTGGCGGCATCGAGCCGCGCGGCACCTTTGCTGATTTTGCTCGACGACGGCTGGCCGGCGGCTTCCGCCTGGGATGCACGCTTGCGCACCGCTGACGAATTGATCGGACGCGCCGAGGCCGACAATCGCGGCGTCGCCGTGCTGCCGCTGTCGGAGACCGCGCGGGATATTTCCTTGCAGATCGCCGGCGCCGCCCGCGTGCAGATCAAGCAGGTCAAGCCGAAGCCGCAGGGCGTCGAACGAAGTGATGCATTGCCGCTGATCGAGCGCTTCCTCAAGGCCACGCCCCAGGTCGAATTGGTCTGGCTGTCCGACGGCATCGACGTTGGCGGCGGCGCCAGCTTCATCGATGGCCTCAAGCGCGTCATCGGCAATAATCCGCTGACAGTGATCGCGGGCGGCACGCCGACGGCGCATGCGCTGGCCGCCGCCGACAACGCCGCCGGCGCGCTCACAGTGAAAGTGTTGCGCGCGCAGAGCGGCAGCGGCGACAACGGCATTGTCACCGCCATCGATCTGAAAGGTCTGCCACTCGGCGAGGCGCCCTTTGCGTTCAACGCCAACGACCGAGAGACAGAAGCGAAGATCGATCTGCCAGTCGAGATCAGGAACGACGTGGCGCGCCTGGAAATAGCCGGCGAGCGTTCGGCCGGCGCCGTGCAGTTGCTCGACAAGCGCTGGCGGCGGCGCACCATTGGCATCGTGTCGGGCTCAACCGCCGACCGTTCGCAGCCGCTGCTTGGCGCGACCTATTATCTATCGCGCGCGCTCAATCCATTCGCCGACATCCGGCTCGCCGAAGGCGTCGGCCCCGGCGAGGCGGTGACGCGCTTCCTCGGCCAGCAAGTGCCGATGCTGATCCTGGCCGATGTTGGCAACGTCGCCGACGCCCTCGAACCGCTGAACAAGTGGATCGACAATGGCGGCGTGCTGGTGCGTTTTGCCGGCCCTCACCTCGCAGCCGCCGACGACGCGCTGGTGCCGGTGAAGCTGCGGCGCGGCGGCCGCATCCTCGGCGGCAGCCTGAGTTGGGACAAGCCTCAGCAACTTGCCGCATTCTCGCGCGACGGTCCGTTCAACGGCATGACGGTGCCGAAGGACGTGACCGTGACGCGGCAGGTTCTGGCCGAACCTGACGCGCAACTCACCGACCGCAGTTGGGCGACGCTGGCCGACGGCACGCCGCTGGTCACCGCGCAGCGCCGCGGCAAAGGTGTGATCGTGCTGTTTCATGTGACGGCCGACACCCGCTGGTCCGACCTGCCGATCTCCGGCACCTTCGTCGATATGCTCCGCCGCATCGTGTCGCTCGCGGGCGCGACTGGAAGCGCCGAAACCAATGACGCGGGCACCGGCAGCGCCGGCCGAACCGCCAATCAGGTCGTGCCGGCCACCCGCGTGCTCGACGGCTTTGGCGCCTTCTCGGCGCCGCCGCCGACGGCGCGGCCGATCCCGGTGAATTTCACCGGTCACGGTACGGCCGATCATCCGCCCGGCTTCTATGGGCCGCGGGAGGGGCTCGTTGCCGTGAACACACTGGCTCCCGCCGACCGGCCGCTGCCGCTCGATATCTCCGCACTCTACGCGCGCGTCGATGTCTACCGCCACGGCGAACCGCTCGATTTGCGCGGCCCGATCTTCAGCGCCGCCTTGCTGCTGCTGCTGATCGACGCGCTGGTGGTGTTCTGGCTGTCCGGCGGACTAAGCGCGCTACGGATGGGCCGACGCGCCACGGCGGCGCTGTTGATCGGCGGGCTCATCGGTGCCTTCGCGCTCTATCAGCCGGCGCAGGCGCAAACGCCACCCGCGCCGCCAGGACCGCCGAAACTGTCCGCGCAACAGGAAGAGTTCGCGCTGAAGGCGACGCAGCAGACCCATCTCGCCTATGTCGTCACGGGCGACGCCGCGGTCGATGAAATCACCAAAGCCGGCCTGCAGGGTCTCACCTTGTTCCTGGCGCAGCGTACCGCGCTGGAGCCTTCCGAGCCGATCAGTATCGATCCGGCGCGCGACGAACTGGCGTTCTTCCCGGTGATCTATTGGGCGATCTCGCCTAGCGCGCCGAAGCCGTCGCCGCAGGCGCTGGAAAAGATCGACAGCTACATGAAGCAAGGCGGCACGGTGCTGTTCGACACCCGTGACGCCATCGACGCGCCGCCGGGGCCCGGCGGCGAAATGCAGGGTCCCGGCATGGTGGCGCTGCGGTCGATCC
>CAITEM010000333.1 GCA_903891395.1 uncultured Hyphomicrobiales bacterium
ACGGTGCCACGCCGCGTCTCGAATTCGACGGTGAGGTCGCGCACCTCCAGCAAAGGCAGCGTGGTCGGCCGGTCGCGGTCGAGTTTGGTGGGCTTGAGCTTTTTTGCCATAAGGTTAGGTCCGCCTCTGCGGGTCGACCAAGTCGCGCAGACCGTCGCCCAAAAGGTTGAAGCAGAACACCGCGACCATCAGCGCCGCGCCGGGAAACAGCGCGATCCACCATTCGCCGGAAATGATGTTGGCGGCGCCTTCGGCCACCATGATGCCCCATTCGGGCGTCGGTGGTCGCACGCCGAGCCCGATGAAGGACAGCCCTGCGGCGTTGAGAATGGCATAACCCATGGTCAGCGAGATCTGGACCATCATGATCGGCATGATGTTCGGCAGGATATGCGCCAGCAGAATGCGCATGTCGCCGTTGCCGGACAGCCGCGCGGCCTGCACGAAGCCGGCTTCGCGCCGGATATTGGCTTCGGCGCGCGCGACGCGCACATAGAGCGGGAAATTGACGATCGCGGTGGCAATTACGATGTTGGTGACGGTGTTGCCGAGCGCGGCGACGATGCCCATCGCCAGGACGAACAGCGGAAACGCCATGATGGTGTCGGAGATACGGCCGACGATGCGGTCGGTCCAGCCGCCGAAGAATCCCGAGGCGATGCCGGCGAAACCGCCCAGCGCGAAGACCAGCGCCACCGAGGCGATGGCGATGATGAAATCGAGCCGTGTCGCCACGATGACGCGGCTGAAAATATCGCGGCCGAGCTGATCGGTGCCGAACCAGTGCCGCAGCGACGGCGCTTGTAGCGTCGCCGTGGTGTCGCTCGCCAGCGGGTCGTGCGGCACAATATAGGGCCCGACCAAAGCGCACAAAGCGATGAGGATGAACAGACCGAAGGCGAGTCCGGTCACGGGGTTTTCGGCGACCACATAGCGGGCGTGGCGGAAGATCGAATTGTTCTCGGGCTTCGGTGCCGCCACCACGGCCGGTGCGGCGGTGGAAATGTTTTCGCTCATGCGTCCAGCCTCACGCGAGGATCGATGACACCGTAGAGAATATCGATGACGAGATTGAGCGCGACGTAGAGCACGGCCATCGTCAGGACGAAGCCCTGCACCGGCGCGAAATCCGAGGTGATCAGCGCCTCCACGGCGTAGGAGCCGATGCCGGGCCAGGCGAACACCTTCTCGACCAGCACATTGGCGCCCAGCAAGAACGAGAACACCATGCCCAGCGTGGTGATCACCGGCAGCATGGCGTTGCGGAAGGCGTACGTGATGATGACCGTGCGGTTGTCGAGACCCGAGGCACGCGCGGTGCGTACGAATTCGGAGGCGAGCACGGCCAGCATCGACGCTCGCGTCATGCGCGCGATCGGCGCCAGCGAGAAGATGCACAGCGTCAGTCCCGGCAGGAGGAGCTGGCTCAACGACGCCCGGAAGGTCTCGAACTTGCCGGTCAGCAGGCTGTCCAGCAAATAGAAGCCGGTGATCTGCGTCGGCGCGGTGGCGAAGGCGTCGAGCCGGCCCAATGGCGCCGGCGACCAGCCGAGCTGGAAATAGAATACGTAGACCAGCAGCAGGCCGGTGAAGAACACCGGCAGCGAGACGCCGGCGGTCGCCACCACGCGGCAGGTGTGGTCGATCCACGAACCTTGTTTGACGGCGGCGAGAATGCCGAGCGGCACCGCAATGACCATCGACAGGATCAGGCCGAACAAAGTGAGTTCGGCGGAGGCGGGCAGGCGGTTCTTGATCTCGGTCACTACCGGCTGGCCGGTGGAGAGTGAATTGCCGAGGTCGCCGTGGACGAGATCGTTCACGTAGCGGCCGAACTGTACGATCAGCGGCTTGTCGAGGCCGAGCTTGACGCGGATCTGTTCGACCGCCTGCTTGTCCGCCGCGGGTCCGGCGAAATAGGCCGCCGGATCGCCGGGCAAAGCACGCGTCAGCAGGAACGTTACAATCACCACCCCGATCAAATTCGGGATGATGAGCACCATACGTTTCGCGATCATGCTCAGCATTTAGAACTCTCCACCATCACGGCCGGAATGATCCCGGCCGCGCCGAGCCGACTTAGCCTTTCACCAGCGCGCGGTAATCGAGCCGGCGGTGGAACCAGTATTGATAACCGGAGACGTTCTTCTGCATCGCGACGTTGACGTAAGGCTGGTACAGCGGAACGCGCGGCATGTCGGCGAAGGCGGTGTCGACCATGCCCTTCACGTCGGTATCGTACGTTGTCTTGTCGCCATTGGCCGCCGCCGTCACGGCGCCGTCGATGTAGCCGTCCATCGTCTTGGACTGATAGCTCATCGTGTTGAAGATCGAATTCTTGCCGTGATAGCACCAGATGAAGAAGTATTCCGGATAATCGAGCCAGCCAGAGAACACGTTGGTGTAGAGCGGCAGCACCTTCTTGTTCAGCTCCGTACGCCA
>CAITEM010000334.1 GCA_903891395.1 uncultured Hyphomicrobiales bacterium
CGGGCGGCCAGAATGGCGGCGCGCAGACGCGGATTGAAGGCCGGGTCGGGCTGGCCGAGCTTGGCGGCCACGGTGATTTCACGGGCCAGCTTGCCGAACACCTTGGAGCGGACTTTGTCCTGCTTCCCCTTGCGGTGCATGATGTTCTTGAATTGGGAATGACCGGCCATGTCCGCGACGCTCTGCAAAATGAGTTGATGCCGGCGCTTCTATAGGCCGGATGCGGTGAAAAATAAATACACCGTCATCCCGGGCGCGCGCAGCGCCAACCCGGGATCCAGAGCGATAACCAGATTTAATAAAGGGCTGGGTCCCCGCCTTCGCGGGGACGACGAGTTAAGCCGCCCCCACCGCGACGTTGCGCAGCAGACTGTCTATATGTTCGCCGAGCAAGCCGACGTTGCGGTGCACGCGCGACTTGTAGCGGCGGACAGCGTCGCGATCGACCATGAAGAATTCTTTTTCCGGGTAGCTGCGGCCGAAAATATCGAGCAGCAGGCTGCGGAAGCGGCCGGACGCGATGCCCGGCTGCTGCGGCGACGCCGCCTCGGCATAAGCGGCGAAGTCGGCCGAGGTAAGCGCGCACAAGAACGGCGCGAGCCTTTCCGAATGCACCTGACGGTGGCCCTGGATGATCTTGATGATGCGGTCGAGCGGCAGTTCGATGCCGGTCTCCGGGCCGATCAGCAACGGTTCGTTGTCCGTCGCGTGGCTCATTGGAAACTGATCGATCAGCCAGTCGCCGAGATGCACGACGTTCTTGCGGCCACGGCCGTACATCAAGACGTCGTCCTCGGAGCGAGCGTACCAGGTATCGAGCCGCTCGATGACGCGCTCAAGCGCCGGGCGCGGCAGCAATTCGCGGTATTGCGTGCCGAAAATGCCGATCGAGGTCTTGCCGCGCCCGATGATGTCGAGCACCGCGCCGTTCATGAGCGGCTGGAACAGGCTGTTGCCGGTGCCGAGCACGACCAGATCGTATTGCTCGCGCGCTTCGTTCAGCGTGCGGAAGTTGAGATGATGCACCTCGGCCTCGCCAGGCAACATCGCGTTGATCATGTGCATGCCGAGCCGATCGCCGAAGGTATCGTCCTCGCCGCACGACACGACCGCGACACTGCATGCCGTCACCGGCATCAGCCGATCCGTCGGCGTCAACCGCATCAGCATTTCAGTGGCGCTGACAGGAGCGGTACATTCGATGCGGAAGCCGTAATGGTCGAACAGCCGCGCCAGGTCGTAGAAGCTCAGATTGTTGGCGCAGCCGGCGCGGTCACCGCCGAGATCGGTGGCGCGATAGCTCAGCAGAACGTCCTGCTTGCTGAAGCGCAAATGCGTAAAGAGGTTTTCGAGGTCGGCGACCTGCTCAAGCGTGCCGAGCATGACGATAATGTCGGATTGCGACGCCACCTGGCTCGGGAAATCGCCGCCGGCGATGTCGCAGGCGCTACCGCCGTCACAGGTCACGCTGTCGCGCGATTGATAGCTGCAACCGTGCGGCAGCGCGCGGTCGAGCGCGGTGTCGGCGGAGAGGTCCAGCACACGGGAGCCCGCGGCAATGAATTGCGCCGCCAAAAGGGCGCGCGGATCGACGGCCTGCGCCTGGCGCGCGGTCGGAAGCGGAGTATCGATGATGAGTTTGCGGCTGACGTGCTGGTTCATGTGCCCTGCCCTGATCTTGGAAAGCCGTACCCAGAACAAAGCGGCGAATCGCCGTGGCCTTGGCCGCATCGTGGCCAGCCATGGTCAACAATTCGTTAATATTCGTTAATTCCGCGCTACGGCGCGCCTCGTCGGAGGCGGCCGAACACGGCGTCTACGGGAAAAGTGAAAGATTGAAAATATTACCGCGCTGGCGGTCGCCGTCTTTGGTTTTGTATTTCAGCCGGTATGTCAGCTTGGCCTCAGCGGGCTCCTTGACGTCCTTGGCGGTCGCCACCAGCGTGCCGCCCGGGACTTTGGCGGCACAATTCTGGCGGCGCGGCAAAACCGGCTCTTCCTTGATCGCCAGCGTCACCTCCGACGGGCCTTCGAGAACCTCGACTTCCGGCAGGCCAATCATGATCGACCGGCAATTGGCGACCCAATAAACCGGGCCCAGTTCGACGCTGTCGCCGCTCTTCAGCGCAATCCGGTTTTGCGCCTGGGCGCTTGAACTGCAAAGCACGGCGGCGAAACCGGCAAGTGTGATGATTATCTTCGATCCGATGCGCATGGCGGCGGCGCGTCAGGGAAGAAGCTGGAGGTTTACGACGTGGCTGTATTTCCGCTCGCCGTCCTTTGTTTTATACAACACGCGCAGTGTCAGATGCGTGAAACTGGGATCGTCGATTTCCTTTGCCGTGAGCGTGAGCATTCCCCCGCTGACTTTCTTGGCGCAGCCTTCCCGGCGTGGCAAAATCATATCTTCCTTGACCGCTGCCAACACTTGCGGTGGGCCTTCGAGTATTTCAACTTGCGGCGTGGCTGTGAGAACTGAGCGACAGTTCGTCACCCAGTACAACCGACCCAAATCAAGGGTCTCTCCGCTCTTGAGCGCAATCGTGCCGGCCCCCTGCAGTTTCATGTACTGCGCCTGCGCGGTAGCGCCGCTGAAACAAGCCGCAAACGCGAAGGTGAAAAGAACAGCCGCCAGTCTGTGTTGCATAATGTCACCCCCCGACAGAGCGAAGCGCCAGCGTCCCGGCGCGGACCGTTAATTTCAGCCTGCCGCAGGCACACGTCAAGCGTGTAGCGCGCAAATATTGTTTACGCGGCTCCGCGAGCGCCGCTAACGCCAGAAATCCGGTGTGGTTTGTTCAAGCACGCCGCCAAGCCGCACCGGGCCGACCTTGGTCGCGAGGCCGCTCTTGTCGTCGGTTTCGACCGCCAGCCCGCACAGCGTCGCGGGACCGAGCGCGGCTTCGAATTTCGAGCCCGGCAATTTGCGCAGGAAACGATTGAGCGGCTCGTCCTTGTTCATGCCGATGACCGATTCGAAATCGCCGGTCATGCCCGCATCCGTCATGAAGGCGGTGCCGCCCGGCATGATGCGGTGGTCGGCGGTCGGCACATGGGTATGCGTGCCGATCACCAGGCTGGCGCGGCCATCGCAGAAATAGCCCATCGCCTGCTTCTCGCTGCTCGCTTCGCAGTGCATATCGACAAGGATGGCGTCGGCGCCCGAACGCAGCGGACAGGCGGAAATCTCGCGCTCGACGGCGGCGAAGGGATCGTCCATCGCGTCCATGAAGACGCGGCCCATGGCGTTGATGACCAGCGCATGCTTGCCGTTCTTGGCCTCGACCAAGGCTGCGCCACGGCCTGGCGTGCCCTTGGGATAATTCACCGGCCGGATCAGCCGCGGCGCGCGTTCGATGAACACTAACGCCTCGCGCTGATCGAAGGAATGATTGCCGAGCGTCACCGCATCGGCGCCGGCGTCGATGAACTCATTGTAGATGACTTCGGTGATGCCGAAACCGCCGGCAGCGTTCTCGCCGTTGATCACGACCAGGTCGAGCTTCCACTCCTTGATCAGCCCCGGCAGCCGCTCGTTGACGATGGTGCGCCCGGAGCGGCCGAGAATGTCGCCGATGAAAAGAATACGCATCACTAGACCTTACGAAGCTCAATAATCTCGCGTTCCGTTAGCACGAGATCGAGCCGCTCGTCGCGCTCGGTGGTGGGTACGTTGGAAATTTCCTGTGCGGCAAAGGCGATGCCGATGGCGACGACCTTCTTTTTCGCCCGCAGGGCGGCCAGCGTCATGTCGTAGTAACCGGCACCGTAGCCGATACGGTTGCCGGTGCGGTCGAAGGCCGCGAGCGGCACAATTACGATATCGGGCGCGACTTCCGCCGCGTCCACGCGCGGTTCGCGGATGCCCCACTGCCCGGACTCCAGCGCTGCGCCGAAGTCCCAGGCGCGCATGATCAGCGCGTGGCCGCGGCCGACGATGCACGGCAGCGCCAGACTGGCGCCCGCCTCGGCAAACTTGCGCAGCAGCGGCAGTGGATTGATCTCGGTCTTCATCGGCGAAAAGCCGGCGACGATCATGCCGGGCGTCACTGCGATCGGCAGCGGCCGCTTCGCAATCGCCTCGGCCGCCGCCTGGCGCACCGTCGGCGGTAACGCGTCGCGCAGCGTCAGGGCAACGTTGCGGCGTTCGGCTTTGCGGGTTTGGATGTCGGAAGGATCAGGCATTTTGCCTTCGAAATAAGTGCGGAGCCGCGATGGCCGTCAGAGCGTGATCCCGGGAACCTACTGTTGTAGGTGGGCGCCATATGACCGAGCCCACGAGCCCGGCCAGGGACAGCTCCCGAAGGAATCGTAAGGCCCCGGGGAATGTTGCCCTGTCGC
>CAITEM010000335.1 GCA_903891395.1 uncultured Hyphomicrobiales bacterium
CCATGGAATTCGCCGACGGCGCCGCGTTACGCCGCGCGCTCGAAAACCGCATCCCCGACCTGGTGTTTCACAATATCGCGCTCGATTCCGCCGACGCCGTCGAGTCGGTGGTGGCGCTCGGCAAATGCGCCTTCCACGGCTCGGTGCAGTTGATGAGCAGCCGCGGCGCGGCGGTGCTCGAGCACGTCAAGAACATCGGCGCGGCCCAGCACATCAACATGCTGCCGGTGCTCAAGAAGCCGTTCGAGACCGACGCCATCGTCAAGATTCTGGCGGAGTTGAAGATCGGCATGCCGGCCGACGCCACGACCAAGCTGAGCCTTGACGAGGCGCTCGACAACAACTGGATCGAGTTCTGGTATCAGCCGAAAATCGCGCTGCGCAAGAAACAGCTCGCCGGCGCCGAGGCCTATGCCCGCGCCCGCCATCCGCAGAACGGCGTCGTCAAGCCGGCGGCCTTCATGCCCGACGCCTCCGACGCCGCGGTGCTGCGCCTGTCGGAACTCGCGCTGCACAGCGCCCTCAAGGCCGGACAAAATTTCGCGAAGATGGGGCTCAATCTGCGGCTCACCGTCAACGTCCCGTTCGCCGCGCTGGCCCAATTGCCGGTCGAGGACATCGTCAAGTCGCACCGCCCCAGCGTCGACAATTGGGCCGGCCTGATCGTCGACGTGCCGGAAGATCAGATCGTCGCCGACCTGCCGCTGGCGATCGACCTGGCCAAGAGGCTCGAGCCGTTTAACGTCAGGGTTGCGATCGACGATTGCGGCCGCGCCTATTCGATGCTGGCCGGCATGACCGACTTTCCCTTCGCCGAGATCAAGCTCGACCGCGCCTTCGTCGCCGATTGCGCCACCGACAAGGTCAACGCCCCGCTGTGCAAGGCGATGATCAACCTGGCGCACCATTTCGGCCGCACCGCCGTCGCCATGGGCATCGAAAAAGCGCCGGACGCCGTCGCCATGGTCAGCATGGGCTGCGATTTCGGCCAGGGCTTCCTGCTCGGCCTGCCGATGGCGGAAGAACGGTTTATCTCGCTGCTGCGCCAGCGCTCGAACGTGCGTCCCGAAGCGGCGGCGGCGGGCTGAGCGCCGGCCTAATGGGTCCAGGCGTCGCGGCGCCTGAACGCGAAATTATCGGCGTAGGACGCGATCCGCCGCTTCACCGGCGCCGCCTCGGTGAGCTGATAGGCGATGCCGTGACGCTCGCAATAAGCGACCGCCTCTTCCTTGGTCTCGAAGCGCAGACGCAACTGCTGCAGCATGTCGCCCGACGAGGTCCAGCCCATCAGCGGCTCGATCTGGGGCGGCTGTTCGGGGTCGAAATCGACCGCCCAGTCCTTGGTCTTGGCGACGCCGGACTGCATCGCGGTCTTGGCTGGCTTGTAGATGCGCGCGGACATGATCGGGCTCGCGGAATGGGACTCTTGCGCGCAGGTATAGGACCGATGCGGCAAGCTGGCAACGCGCCAAAGCCGGCCGTCCTGAGGAAATCGAACCGCGGTTAGACGATGGTACGATGAGCGATCGAGGTGACACCCAAATGGTGCCGGGCCGAGTGCCGTCGCCGCGACGCCGCGGTCGCCGGACGTTCGAGCACGGAAGACGGGACCGTCACGCGAAAGCCGCCATCCGGCAGTTCTTCGAACGTGATGCCTTCGTCATGCCAGACGGACTCGATCGCGAGCACGGTCGCGCGCCGCGGTTCGGTTTCGCCCTGCTCCAGCTTGTGAACGCCTCTTTGCGTGAGGCCAATCCGAAAAGCCAGTTTGCCCTGGCTCCATCCGAGCACCGCCCGGGCCATCCTGATCTTTGCCGCGAACGCCTGGCACTCGAGCCGGATCAGCTCGGCCACGTCGTGCAACGGATGAGATCCGAGATGCATCGGGCAACCGGGATTTAATTTCAAGGAAGTAGCCCCCGGCGGTTTCCAGCCGGGGGCTTCTTAGTTCAGCTCAAACGACTATCCGATCAGGGATAGAAGTTACGATGGATGCGGAACTGACCCATCCACGAGCCCTGGTCCGAGATCGAGCGGATACCGGCCGACTGCGAGCCGGTAGCGGCCAACGTCGTCGTCGCGCCGGCCGAGGCCGTCTGGAGACGCGAGTAGAGGATGTCGATACCCATCGCGGTCTGGGAGTCGATGTTCCACTGCGTGCGGGTACCGATGTTCCAGAGAGCGAAGTTGTTGTTACAGGTACCGGTCGTGATCGGAATACCAGTCGCCGCGCCGTTTTGAAGGGCGCAGAGGTTGGCATTGGCAACCGCGCTGTACGTCGTCCGGGAATAGCCGCCGTAGACCGAGGTCTGCCACGACTTGTTCCAGAAGTGCTCGTACGCCGCGTTGACGTTCCAGGTGGTCGTCAGCTCGACGCTGCTGCCGGCTCCGCCATAGACGCTGTCCGAAGCAATGCCGTAACCGTAGCTGCCGCCAGCGCCGCCGTTGTACTTCGACGTCAGCGCGATGGTTCCGGCGTTGGTGTAGCCGTAAGCACCCTGGGTGTAGTTGACCTGACCCTGGAAGTAATCGCCAGCGCCGATCATCGGAGCGTTCAGCTTGAGGCCGGCACCGATGGCGTAGCCAACCTTGTCGCCAGGCTGGCCAATCGCGGTGGTGGCGCCGTAGTAGGTGCCGCTGGCGTCATGGAGAGCACCCATGACCTGCGCGCTGCCCCAAACCTGATCGATACGCAGGTTGGCGACGACATCCGGGAACTGCTGAGCACGCTGCGAGCTGCCCGGCAGAGTGACCGGAGTCAGACCGCCCGTGGCTGCAGTGGTGGCAGTGCCAGCAGTGCTGGACGAGCCAGCCGGACCGTAAACGCCACCGTTGCGCTGCGCTTCGATGCCGATCGTGGCCGACAGACCATTGCCGAACTGCGCGGTATAGGCCGTCACGGCCTTGCCGGCATCGCCGG
>CAITEM010000336.1 GCA_903891395.1 uncultured Hyphomicrobiales bacterium
CTTCGAAAACCCCATCACCGATTTCGAGGACGCTGATGTCGAACGTACCGCCACCGAGATCGTATACCGCGATCTTTTCGTCCTTCTTCTTGTCGAGACCGTAAGCGAGCGCGGCCGCGGTCGGCTCGTTGATGATGCGCAGCACTTCAAGGCCGGCGATCTTGCCGGCGTCCTTGGTGGCCTGACGTTGCGCGTCGTTGAAATAGGCGGGCACGGTGATGACGGCCTGCTCGACCTTCTGGCCGAGATAGGCTTCCGCCGTTTCCTTCATCTTCTGCAGCGTGAAGGCCGAGATCTGCGACGGCGAATAAGTCTTGCCGTCGGCTTCGACCCAGGCGTCGCCGTTGCCGGCCTTCGCGATTTTGTAGGGGACGAGCTTCTTGTCTTTCTCGATGATCGGGTCGTCGTAACGACGGCCGACCAGACGCTTGACCGCGAAGATCGTCTTCTCAGGATTGGTGACCGCCTGGCGCTTGGCCGGCTGGCCGACGAGACGCTCGCCGTCGTCGGTGAAGGCGACGATCGAAGGCGTGGTGCGCATGCCCTCGGCGTTCTCGATGACTTTCGGTGTCTTGCCTTCCATGACGGCAACGCACGAGTTGGTGGTGCCGAGGTCGATGCCGATGACCTTGCTCATGGTTATTCCCTCTCAATTGCGGCAGGCCGGACGGGCCAAACTAGCGCCCAATTTGAAGTCCGCGGCTCATCCGCCGACCCCTTATCCAGCCCCCTGGATACACATTTTACCGCGCCCCGCGCGGCTCAACGCTCATATAGGAGGGTACCCCGGAGCCGCAAGACGCAAATCGCGTTTGGCGCGAGTTCTCAGGGCTTTGGCGGCAGGCGGCCCAGCCAAGCGCCCCATTGCCCGAAGCCTCTAAATGGCGCTTTTATACCGCCTTGCCGGGCTGGCGAGGCCCACTTCTGGCGTGGAGAGTGTCATGGTTTATTTGGATCGGCGTGAACTGGCACTGGGTTTCGCCACGGTGGCGGTGACCAATTCGTTAATCGGGACCGCGGCGCAGGCCGCCGGCGGCATCAAGCCGGACGGCGCGAGCGCGCTGATCGTCGTGGACGTACAGAACTGCTTTCTGCCCGGCGGCAGCCTGGCGGTGAAGGACGGCGATCAGGTCGTTCCGGTGATCAACAAGATTGCCAAGGGCTTCGCCAACATCGTGATGACGCAGGACTGGCACACGGCGCATCACGTCTCGTTCGCCTCCAGCCACGCCGGCAAGAAGCCGTTCGATGTGGTGGACCTGCCCTATGGCAAGCAGGTGCTGTGGCCGGATCACTGCGTACAGGGCACCGACGGCGCCAATCTGTCGAAGAATCTCGAGTTGCCAACGGCTCAACTAATCATCCGCAAGGGCTTCCACAACGACGTCGACAGCTACTCGGCCTTCCTCGAGGCCGACAAGAAGACCTCGACCGGGCTGGCCAGCTATCTGAAGGCGCGTGGCATCAAGACGGTCTTCGTCACCGGGCTGGCGACCGATTTCTGCGTCGCCTGGACCGCGATCGACGCGCGCGCCGCCGGGTTCACGGCCTATGTGGTGGAGGACGCCTGCCGCGGCATCGACGCCAGCGGATCGATGGCCAAGGCCTGGGCCGACATGACCAAGGCCGGGGTGAAGAAGATCCAGTCCGCCGATTTGACCGTTTGACGGCCTCGGCGGCCCCGCCGCCATTGTCCCGGCCGATTCGGGTGGTTAAGTCACGCAATGCGGCCGTCGCCGCCCCGGGGTGACCCATGCTGCGCCGCCTGCTCCTGCTTGTTACGGCTGCCGCGATCGCACTCGCGACGCTTCCGGCTTCCGCCGAACCGGTGTTTCCGCCCGGACTGCGGGTCGGCCTGGAGCCGCCCGGCGATATGGTGTTGAGCAAGCGACTGCCGGGGTTCGAGGATGACGACCGCAAGGCCGCGGTTGCGATCCTCGATCTGCTGGCCCGGGCTTACGAAGACATCGAGCGCTCGGCCTTCGGCCCGCAACAGACCGGGCTTGTCGATCTCAAGCGCGAGAGCTTCCCCTTCGCCGGCGGCATCGGCTTCCTGATCACCGGCACAACGCAGGACAACGGCGTCACGCAGCACAAATGGTTTTTGCTGGCGAGCGCGGTTGGCAGCGCGGTGCCCGACCTCGCCGTGCTGGTGAACGTCCAGGTACCGGAACCTGCGTTGCAGGTCTATTCCGACGCCGTGGTCCGCAAAATGCTGGCCACCGTGACGTTTCGCCAGGCGCCGATCCAGGAGCAGCTCGGCATGCTGCCCTTTAAAATCAACGAAATGTCCGGCTTCCGTGTGTTGCAGGTGCTGCCGCAAGGCGGCGTCGTCCTGATCGACGGTCCGGGCGACAACATGAGCACGACGACCTATGTCGTCGTTTCGATCGGCAACAACGCCCCGGAGGGCGCGGACGAGCGGGCCACGTTCGCGCGCGAGATGCTGTCGACGGCGCCCTTGCGCGGCATCAACGTCACGAATTCCGAGCCGATGCGTATCGGCGGCATGCAAGGCAATGAAATTCGCGGACAGGCTCAGGGATTGAACGGCGATCCGGTCAACCTGGTGCAATGGATGCGGTTCGGATCGGGCGGCTTCCTGCGCGTGGTCGCGGTCGGCCGCCCCGACGGCTGGGACGCCATGTTCACGCGCCTGCGCGCCATCCGCGACGGCATCGCCACGCGCTGAGAGGCTTATCCGGCGGCGTTGTCGGATTGCGGATCGTAGGCCGGCGAACCTTTCGGCGCGGTTTTCGCAGCGCCCTTGGATACGCCCACCATGGCCGGGCGCAGCACGCGCTCACCCAGCATGTAACCGGCCTGCATGACCTGCGCGACATGACCGGCGGGCAGGTCTTGGGTCGGCACCTCGTACATCGCCTCATGCATATTCGGATCGAACTTCTCGCCCTCGGGCGAGAACTTCTTGACGCCATTCTTCGACAGGACTTTGTGCAGTTCGCGTTCGGTCAACTCGATGCCTTCGATCAAGGTCTTCATCGTCGCGTCGGCTTGCGCGCGCGCGTCCGGCCCAATGGTCTCCAGTGCGCGGTGCATGTTGTCGGCAACCGCAAGCACGTCGCGGGCAAAGCCGGACACGGCGTAAGTCCGCGCGTCGGCGACCTCGCGCTCGGTGCGCTTACGCAGGTTTTCCATCTCGGCCAGCGTGCGCAGAAGTTTGTCTTTGAACTCAGCGGCAGCTTCCAGAGCGGCGGTTACCTGCTCCGCGGGCACCATCTGCGGCGCAGCGGCCTCGCCTTCAGGCTTTGCAGCCTCGGGGGCAACCATGTCGTCTGCGGCGGGCTTGTCCGTCATAGCTCGTAATCCATCTACAGGAATGTCTTGGATGCCCCGGATATCAGGGTTCGGGAGCGAAAAATCAAGAATTAAGCGAGTGCCTTGTCGTAGCGGGTCTGCGACTTCTGAACCTCCCCGATGTGGGCTTCGGCCCAGACGCGCAAACCGTCGATGGTATCGATTAGGGTGCGCCCCAGCGGCGTGATCGAATATTCGACCGTCACCGGAACCGTCGCGATGGCTTTGCGATGGACCAGGCCGTCGCGCTCCAGGTTCTTCAGCGTCTGCGACAACATTTTCTGCGAGATGCCCTCGATTTGCCGCCTCAACTGATTGAAGCGGACCGGCCCTTGCGACAACAGGCCCAAGGCCAAAACCGCCCATTTATCGGCGATACGGTCGAGCACGCGGCGGGTCGGGCACGCGGCGGAATAGGCGTTCCAGGGTTGCATGGGGTTTCCGGCAGGTGACCAGGTAGCGATAAAGTGCCTTCTTAACATCAATATCTATTTTGTCTACTTGGTAACTTATACATACCACATAGGAGCAGATCATGAAAATTGCACTCATTGGCGCGAGCGGAAACGCCGGATCGCGGATTCTGGCTGAACTCACGCGCCGAGGGCACGAAGTCACGGCCATCGCTCGCAATCCCGAAAAGATTGCCGCGAGCGTCAACGTCACCGTGAAAAAGGGTGACGTGTACGACCCAGGCGGCCTCGCCACGCTGCTCGAGGGTCACGACGCAGCTATCAGCAGCGTCCACTTCACCGCCAGCGATCCGCAGAAGCTGATCGAGGCGGTGCGCACGTCCGGCGTGCCGCGCTATCTCGTGGTCGGCGGCGCCGGCAGCCTCGAAGTCGCGCCCGGCAAGAAGCTGATCGACACGCCGGAATTTCCGGCGATCTACAAAGCCGAAGCATCGGCGGGTAACGTCTTCCTCGATCTGCTGAAGCAGCAGAAAGATATCGATTGGACCTATCTGTCACCGTCCGCGGTGTTTACCGCGGGCGAACGCACCGGCAAATTCCGCCTCGGCAAAGATCAACTGCTCACGAACGACAAAGGCAGCAGCATCTCGTTCGAGGATTTCGCCATCGCGCTGGCCGATGAAATCGAGAAACCGGCGCACGCGCGGCAGCGATTCACAGTTGGCTATTAGCGAACACCACCGATGCGTGGTCAGGGCGCCAGCAACCGGCTGACGACGCGGGCGGTGTAATCGACCATCGGGATGACGCGGGCGTAGTTGAGCCGCGTCGGCCCGATGACGCCGATCACGCCGACGATCCGGCCTTCGCTGTCGCGATAGGGCGACACGATGGTCGAGGAACCCGAGAGCGAAAACAGCTTGTTTTCCGAACCGATGAAGATGCGCACGCCGTCGGCGCGTTCGGCCCGGCCCAACAGGTCGATCACGCCACGCTTGGTCTCGAGCGCATCGAACAGCGAACGCACCCGCTCCAGATCGCCGAGCGCATGCAGATCGTCGAGCAAATTGGCGTGGCCACGCACGATCAACTGGCGGTCTTTGCTTTCGCCGCCGGACCAGCTCGCCAGTCCCGCCGAAATGACTTTTTGCGTGAGTTGGTCGAGCTCGGCCTGGCTCTGCGCCAGCGACGTTTCGATCTCGGTGCGAAGCTCGGCGAGCGACTTTCCGCGGATATGCGCGTTGAGGAAATTGCCGGCTTCGGTCAGCGCCGATGTCGGCAAATCTGAAGGCACATTGAGCACGCGGTTTTCGACCTGGCCGTCTTCGGCGACGAGCACCGCCAGCGCGCGCTCTGGCTCCAGCCGTACGAACTCGATGTGCTTGATGCGAACGTTGATCTTGGTGGTGAGAACCACGCCAGCCGAGCGCGTCAGACCCGACAACATCTGCGAGGCTTCCGTGAGCTCGCTTTCGACCGACTTTCCGGCGCCGGCAACAGCAACCTGCGCTTCGATCGAGCGGCGGTCGCCCTCGTTCAAATCGCCGACCTGCATCAGCGCGTCGACAAAGAAGCGCAGGCCCAGTTCCGTCGGCAAGCGGCCGGCCGAGGTATGCGGCGCATAGATTAGGCCGAGTTGCTCGAGGTCCGACATCACATTGCGGACGGACGCCGGCGACAGCGAGATCGGCAGAATACGCGACAGATTGCGCGAACCGACCGGCTCGCCGGTAGTCAGGTAACTTTCAACGATCGAGCGGAAAATCTCGCGCGAGCGCTCGTTGAGCGCCGCGAGACTGACCTGCGAAGAGCCGATCGGAACGTCGTGGGAAGCCACTCAGCAACCTCTCAATTCAGTCCAACAATGACCGCCAACCTGGACTTGTTCAAGCCGGGCATATGGTTATGGTGGCCGCCGAAACCAACAAAAGTCTGTCCCCGGAGGATTCGATGCGGCCCAGCAGCCGACAGATCGACGAGTTGCGTGCCGTGTCGCTTGAGCGGGGCGTGGTCAAATACGCCGAAGGCTCCTGTTTCGTGAAGTTCGGCGACACCCATGTGCTGGTGACGGCCAGCCTGGAAGAGCGTCTGCCGCCGTGGCTGAAGGGCCAGGGCCGCGGCTGGGTGACCGCCGAATACGGCATGCTGCCGCGCGCCACCTCCGAGCGCTCCCGCCGCGAAGCCTCCGCCGGCAAGCAAGGCGGCCGCACCGTCGAGTTTCAGCGGCTGATCGGTCGCTCGCTGCGTTCCGTGATCGACCTGCAAGCTTTGGGCGAACGTCAGATCACCGTCGACTGCGACGTGA
>CAITEM010000337.1 GCA_903891395.1 uncultured Hyphomicrobiales bacterium
CGCTGAGCGCGGCCTGCGGCGGCACCGGGTCGCCGACGTCGTAGCCCTGGATTTGCAATCCGGCCTTGATGCAGGCAGCCAGATTGAAGCGAGCGAAGGCCTCGTTGATGCGCCACAGCTCGCGTTGCAGCGCCATGGCCTCGGGCCACTTCTGCGCGCGGCACAGGTCGTAGAGCTTTACGCTCTGCCGCGGCACGATGTTGGCGGGGCCCGCCATCCAGCCGACGCCGCCGATCAGCATCACGGCGGCGGGAATATGCGCCGATGCCGAAAACACCTTCATGTCCGGCGCACGGTTCATGATCGACAGCAGGCGGCCGGTGTTGGTCGAGGCGTCCTTGATGTAGCGAATGCGCGGATGCTCCGAGAGCCGCGCGATGACGTCGAGCGTCAGATCGCTGCGCTGAAAATTCGGGTTGGTATAGAGCACGACCGGAATATCGACCGCGTCGGCGATGGCGCGGAAATAGGCTTCGACCTGCGCATCCTTCAGCGGGAAATAGGCTTCGCAGATGGCGAGAATGCCGTCGGCGCCGAACGCTTGATATGTCTTTGCCTGCGCCACCGCGTCGGCGGTCGACGTCGAAGCCACGCCGGCAATCACCGGCACGCGCTTGTGCGCGGCCTCGATGGTCGCGCGCACGACGGTCTCGCGCTGCTCGCGATTGAGATAGGCAAATTCCCCAGTCGAGCCGAGCGGCGTCAGGCCGTGCACGCCGGCCTTGATGAGATCGTCGGACAGTTTGCCAAGGACGTTCGTCTTGATGCGGCCCGATGCGTCAATCGGTGAGACGAGATAGGGAAAGACGCCGTGGAGGTCTGTGGTCATTCTATACTCCACTGTCATTCCGGGACGGCCGCAGGCCGGGCCCGGAATCCATAACCCCGATTAGTGTTTATGGATTCCGGGTTCGCCGCTTTGCGGCGCCCCGGAATGACGAACAGCTAAAACACCCACAGCGCGTCCTGCGGAAACTCGACGTAATGTTCGCCCGGCTCCAGCGGCGCGTTGGCGTAAGCGCGCACGGTAAGGTTCTCGCGCGTGAACACCAGTTCCCAGCGTTCGCCGAGATACATCGGCGCTTTCAATTCCATCTTCAGCCGGTTTGGGCCGGGATTTGAAGAGCAATGCACGCGTTCGAGACGGCTGATGCCGACGACCTTCGATCCCGGCGCCGCCTTGGTGCGGTTGAGCCCGGTGATGCGCTCGCCGAACACTTCCAGGGTGGCATGGGCGCCGTTGGCGTCGACCAGCGTGCCGTCGAGCCGGTTGTTGCTGCCCATGAATTCCGCGGTGAACTGAGATTGCGGATCGTTATAGAGCGCGGTCGGCGGGCCTTCCTGGGCAATGGTGCCGGCGTTCAGCAGCACGATCTTGTCGGCAATCGCCATGGCCTCGACCTGGTCGTGGGTGACATGGATCGCCGACAGCCCGAGCGTGACAATGAGCGTGCGCAGCCAGGCGCGCGCTTCCTCGCGCAATTTGGCGTCGAGGTTCGACAAAGGCTCGTCGAGCAGGATCACCGGCGGCTCGTAGACCAGCGCGCGGGCGATGGCGACGCGCTGCTGCTGGCCGCCGGACAGTTGATGCGGGAAGCGCTCGGCGAGATGGCCGAGGCCGATCTGCGCCAGCGTCTTCTCGACCCGCGTCTTGATTTCGGCGGCCGGTTTGTTGCGCAGCTTCAGGCCGTAGCCGACATTGTCGAACACGGTGCGGTGCGGCCACAGCGCGTAGGACTGGAACACCAGGCCGAGGCCGCGTTTTTCCGCCGGCAGATCGATCTTGCGGTCGGCATCGTAGAAGACGTTGCTGCCGATGCCGATGGTGCCGGCATATGGCTGCTCCAGGCCGGCGACGGCGCGCAGCAGCGTGGTCTTGCCGCTGCCGGAAGGCCCCAGCAAAGCCACGACCTGCCCGGGCGTGACGCTGACCGAGACGCCTTTGAGAATCTCGTTGTCGCCCAGCCGCAGCTTGAGATCCTTGACGATAAGGTCAGCCATGCAAACGCACTCCAAGCCGGATCGCGACGGCCAGGCCGGCGCCGATCATGACGACATTGACGACGGAAAGGGCGGACACCAGATCGATGGCGCCGGTGCCCCAGAGCGACACCAGCAGCGAGCCGATCACTTCGGTGCCGGGCCCGAGCAGATAGATGCCGGTCGAATATTCGCGCACGAAAATCAGGAAGATCAGCAGCCAGCTCGCCAGCATGCCGTATTTGATCAGCGGCAGCGTGACGTCACGTTTGACGCGCAGGTCGCTGGCGCCGGAGACGCGCGCGGCTTCTTCCAGTTCGGGACCGACTTGGAGCAGCGTGCCGGACACCAGCCGCATGCCGTAGGCCAGCCAGACGATGGTATAGGCCAGCCAGATCGACACCATCGTCGAGCGCAGCGGCGACAGGAACGGCACGAACAGGAACACCCATAAGAGGGCAAGACCGGCAATCAGACCCGGCATGGCGCGCGGCACCATCACGATGTAATCGACCAGCCGCGTCCAGCCGGAATTCCAGCGATGCACCGCGAGCGCGATGGCGGTGTAGCAGGCCACCGCGATGGCGCCGCCGATGACGCCGATGCCGAAGGTGTTGACGATGCCTCGGATGACGTTGGGGTACTCGAGCAGTTCGCGGTAATGGTCGAGCGTCAGCACGTCGAGCAGCTTGACGCCTTCGCCCCAGGTGACGACGAACGAGCGCAGCGTGATGCCGAACAGCGGCGCCGCCACGGTCACGATCAGCCAGAGGATGATCGCGGCGAAGGCGAACCAGCGCCAGCTATGCAATGGCAGCGGCTTCGACTTCATGCCCTTGCCGCGCACCGAGACGTAGCGCTGCGCCTGGCGCAGCAGCAGGCGCTGCGTGAACACCAGCGGCGCGGTGACGGCGATGATGACGACCACGACCACGGCCATTAGCTGATAGGACGGCACGCCGAGCTTGTTGGTGAGCTTGTAGAGATAGGTCGACAGCACCAGCACGTCCTGCGGATCGCCGAGCACGAGGGGCAGGCCGAACAGTTCGAAGCCGAGGAAGAACACCAGCACGCCGGCGAACAAAATTGCCGGCAGGATCATCGGCAGGCTGACATTGACGGCAACCTGGAACGGAGTGGCGCCGGACACCCGCGCCGCTTCTTCCAGGTCGGTGGAGAGGCCGCGCAGCGCCGCCGCGCTGTAAAGGTAGACATGCGGCACATGGGTGAGGCCGGCGATCACGATCAGCGAGAACAGCGAATAGAGATTCCACGGTACGAAGCCGAGCAGGTCCTTGGCCAGCGTCGAAAAGATGCCGACCGGACCGACTGCGACGACGTAGCCGAAGGCGATCACCACGGCCGAGACAAAAATCGGGATCAGCAGCAGCGGTTCCAGGTAGCGCTTGCCCGGCACGTCGGTGCGCACCATCAGGAAGGCGAGCAACGCGCCGAGCGGTACCGCGATCGTCACCATGCCGGTGCAGATCGTCAGCGTGGTCCAGAACGCCTGCCAGAAATCGTCGTCCTGGAAGACGAAGGAATAGGCCGCGAAACTGGTGTGCGCCGACGGATCGAAGAACGGCGCGGTCAGGAAGCTCTGGTAGACGACCAGCGACAGCGGCATGGCCACGGCCAGCGTGGTGAGGCCGAGGACCAGAAAGCGGTACGCAACAATCGGTACGATGGGCATTATTTTCTTTCGGCCCGCGGCCGTTCCCCCCACATCCGTCATCCCGAGGTGCGCGCTCTTGCGCGCCTCGAAGGATGACGGTTAGCTCAATTACTCGCCCTTTTTCGCCTTCTGCCACTTCGACAGGAAGGCGAGCCGCTTGGTCTGGTCGAGCGTTTCCAGCAGTGTCTCGTCGATCGGCACCGGGCGGGCCTTGTCGCCGATCAGCTTGGTCACGGCCTTGATCGAGGCGTCGCTGTCGATGTCGTCCCGCAGCGTGTAGAGGTCGGCTTTGGCGACGACTTCCTGGCCGCGCTTCGACAGCATGTAGTCGAGGAACAGCTTGGCGGCGTTCGGGTTTTTGGCGTTCTTGGAAATGAAGGCGACGCGCGAGGTCACCATCGTGAAGTCGCTCGGCAGCACGATGCCGAGGTTCGGGTCCTTCTTCGACCGCGCTAAGCCGTAGGAGCCGAAGATACCGTAGGCGATGGTGTGCTCGCCCGACGTCACACGCTCCATCATGGCGCCGGCACTGGTGTAGAATTTGGTCTGCACCTTGCCCATCGCCTTGAACAGGTCCCAGGATGGCGGGAAGTTCTTGATGTCTTCGTTGAAGAACAGATAGCCGACGCCGGAACGCTCGGGATCGTAAGCCGTGATCTTGCCTTTGTAAGCGTCGGGCTTTGTCTCCAGCAGCTTCAGCAACGCGGCGTGATCCTTCGGCACATCGGCTTCCGGCACCAGCCGCTTGTTGTAGACGAAGGCGATCGGCTCGTAGGTCGTGCCGTAGGCGGAGTCTTTCCAGACGGCCCATTTCGGCAGCGCCTTGATCTCCGGCGAGGGATACGTCAGCGCCAGACCGTCGGCGACCAGCTTGACCTGCAGGTCCATGGCCGAGGACCAGATCACGTCGCCGGTGCCGTTGTTGGAAGCGGATTCGGCGATGAAGCGATTGTACAGCTCGGTCGAATTGAGATCGGAATATTCGACCTTCACGCCGGGATAGAGTGTCTCGAAATCCTTGACCAGCGGATTGGCGGACACTGCATCGGTGGTCGAATAGATGACGACCTTGCCTTCCTTCTTGGCGGCGTCAACGATCTTGCCGTAATCGGCCGGATAACCGGCCGGGACCTGCGCCTGCACGCCGGCGCTGACGGCCAAGCTTGCTGCGAAAATAGTGGCGGAAAGAATGTGGCGCATGGGACTCCCTATTGCTTGACGCGCGTATCGTTGCAGCCGCTCGCGCCCGCGGGGCGGCCTTTCGGGCGGGATGCTACTCCAGGGCTTTGCGGCCCGGCTAGAGCAACCGCGGTAATAAATAAAAAAGCGCCCCGCAGCATCTAAGCCGAGGGGCGCTCTTCTTGTTTTGTTGCAGCGCGTCAGTGCGCGAGCGGGTCCGGACGGACCTGAATGTGCACCGCGCGCGGGCTTGAGCCTTTGCCGGTTTCCATCAGCCACGGTGTGCGATCGCCGTGCGTGCTCCACAGGCCGCGGCCCTTCCAGCCGGCATTCGGATCGTCGATGCGACCGTCCAGACCCTTGGCGTAGAAGCCCATCGGATCGGGGATGCGCAGCGACACCATCTTGCCGTTGACGAGCGCGACGAAACCGTCGCTCAGGTTGGCGGTCGAGATCGGCACGTTGTCGCCGAGGCCGACCGTGTTGTGGTGATCGACCCACGTGTAGTAGCTCGCCTCGGCACTGGTGTCGGGGAAGCCGTCAAATCCGGGACCGGGATATTTGTAGAAGGCCCAGCCTTCCGGGCAGTGGTTGCCGGTGGCGGTCGGGCCGTTGAGCGGGCCTTTGCACTTGCGGCGGTCGAAGCTCATCAGATGGCCGCTCGAGCCCGAACCCCACAGCACGCCGTCGGCGCCGATGTCGCCGCCGCGGATGCCGAAGCCGGGCTTCGGAATGTAGTACACCTCCGACAGTTTGGTCTTTGGGTCAAAGCGCAGGAAGCCGGGCTGACCGCCGAAGGTGCCGATGGCGTACCAGATCGAGCCGTCGGTCGGGTGCGGCATCACCGAATAGGGGCCTGAGCCTGCGGTGATGCGCGTGTCTTTGGCGGCGTCGGCTGGCTGACCCGGATTGACGTAGTCGTCGAGTTTGCCGTTGCCGTTGGTGTCGAGCACCCACGGCGCCCAGCCTTGCGACTTCTTCACATCGCCGGTTTCGTCGAACACGCGGGTGTTGACCCAGCCGGCGACCGGTCCGGTGCCGCTGAACCAAAGCGTGTTATCGGCATCGTAGCCGAACTGCGGGTGATGCGTCGCAAAGCAGGTGTCGATGAAAGAGTACTTCATCGTCTTGGGATCGAGCATCGCCACCTGACGCTGCGACTTATCGAGCGGCATGATCTTGGCGTACTCGTTGTCCGAACCTTTCTTGCACCAGGCCGGATTTTCCATGCCGCGCACCGACGCAGCGAGCCAGACGCGGCCCTTCTGGTCCATCATCGAGTTGTGGTTGTTGGCGCGGGTGTCCCACAGCTTTCGATCGCCCCAATAAGCTGACGGCTGCAGCGGTTCGACGCTACCGGCGTGTCCCGGTCCGAGCGACACCGGCATTTCGACGTCCTGCACCGGCATCTTGAAGAACGAAACTTTGTTCGTCTTCGGATCGAGGATCGGCATGTTGTCGGTCGAGTATTCCGGCGATCCGTACAACGGACCATAAGCATTGACCGTCGGATTGCGTCGATCCGAGGAGATCAGGTCGTGCAGATATTTGTCGGGCGTCGACCATTCCCACGAGGTGACGACGACGTTGCGCTCCACGCCTGTCGGCCGCTCCGGCTTGGTCTTCGGCAGTTCGCCCTTGGCGATGCGGTCGGTCCAATCGCCCAGATACTTGAACGGCACGCCGCCCCATTGTCCGGCGATGCGGTTGATCATGTTCTCGCCGGCCTGGCCGGACTGGATGCGCCGCGTCCAGGCTTCTTCGCCGGATGCAAACGTTCCGAACTGAGCCGGAATCGTACGGGTGGCTTCCTGGCCGAGCTGATGACAGCCGATGCAATCGACATTGTTCATCTGCTTCAGCCAATCGCTCTGCGTCATCTTCTCCGGAATATCGGTTTTGCCGCCGAAGTCGCCGGCCGGCGGAATCTTCATCAATGTGTACCAGTAGATCGCCGGATAATAATGCGCGGCTGACGCTGCGTTCGGCGCCGGGATCGCGGCGAGATTGAGGGTCGTGCCGGGCTTGGCGCGCATCTTCGCCGAGTCCACAAGTCCGTAGCCGCGCACCCAGACGGTGTAATTCGCGGTCGGCAGGTCGGGCACGAGGTAGCGGCCCTGGTCGTCGGTGACGACCATGCGGGCGAACTTGGTCGGCAAGTCGGTGGTCTCGGCAATCACCCAGACCCCGGCTTCGGGCCCGGCGCCGCTGGTGACGGTGCCGCCGATTTCGGTGGCGCCGACGGTTAAGGTCTGTTGGGCGTGAAGGGCGGTCGCCGGCAGCAGCAAGCCGGCGAGCATCGTCAAGCGCGTCAGCGCTTTGCTCATGAACATAGGTCGCCTCCCTGGCAGTGAACCGGCTCGTTGGCCGATTTTTTATTGCCGCGACTCTAGCAAGCCGGCGGGCAGCGTCCAGTGGGATCGCTCAGCCTTTGAAGCCGCCGCCATCGAGAAAGGCCCGTTCCTCCGGCGTCGTGGCGCGGCCCAGCACGGCGTTGCGGTGCGGAAACCGGCCGAAGCGCCGGATGATGTCGGCGTGCAGTTCCGCCCATTTCAGGCCGTCGGTATCGCCGGCGGCTTTGTAGAACGCGACAGAGCGTTCCTGGTCGGCGAGGTCTTCCGAATGCTCGAACGGCAGATAGAAGAAGCCACGCATCTCCGGCGCGACCTGGGCATCGAAGCCACGCACCAAAGCGCCGGCCGCAATCGCGCGCGCCATCGGATCGGTGGCGAAGGTGCGCGGGTCGTCGCGGAACATATTACGAGGAAACTGGTCCAGCAGAATGAGCAGGGCCAGAGAGCCTTCGGCGCTGCGTTCCCAGCCGGCAAGTTTGCCGTCGGCGGCAGCGCCATGCAGATCGTAGAATCGTTGACGGATCTCTTCGTCGAACGCGAAATCCTTCTCGAACCAGCGCTTGGGACCAGCTTCGCGCCAAAAGGCAACCACGTCCGCGGCCGTTGGTGTGGTCATGAACCGTCCCGCAAGGCGCGGCGCAGAATCTTGCCGACATTGGTCTTCGGTAGATCGGTTCGAAACTCGATATATTTGGGCATCTTGTAACCGGCGAGCTTGCCGTGCAGGAACTGTCGCAATTCCTGTTCGGTCAGCTCCGGCGTTTTCTTCACAACGAAGAGCTTCACCGCTTCGCCGGAATGGACGTCCGGCACGCCGACGGCGGCGCATTCCAGGACACCGCCTTGTAGCATGGCGATGTCCTCGACTTCGTTCGGGAAAACCTTGAAGCCCGAGACCGAGATCATATCCTTCTTGCGGTCGACGATCTTGACCAGGCCTTCCTCGTTCATCACGCCGATATCGCCGGTGCGGAAGAAGCCGTCAGCCGTCATCACCTGCGCGGTCTCCTCGGGCTTGTTCCAGTAGCCGGCCATCACCTGCGGCCCGCGCGCACAAATCTCGCCGCGTTCGCCGTAAGGCACTTCGCTGCCGGCTTCGTCGCGAATCGAAATGTCGGTCGACGGGAACGGCAGACCGATGGTGCCGGTCCATTCCTTGATATCGAAACGGTTTGCGGTCAGGCCGGGCGAGGTTTCCGACAGGCCGTAAGCTTCGATGATCGGCGTGCCGGTGGCCTTGAGCCAGCGCTCGGCGACCGCCTGTTGCACCGCCATGCCGCCACCGATCGAAGAGCGCAAGTTGTTCCACTTCAGTTTGCCGAAGTCAGCATGATTGAGCAGCGCGTTGAACAGCGTATTGACCGCCGGGAAATAGTTGACCGGATATTTCGACAGTTCGGAAATCAGGTTGGGAATGTCGCGCGGATTGGGAATCAACAGGCTGACGCCGCCGTTGCGGACGCCGATCATGGCGCAGGCCGTTAAGGCGAAAATGTGATAGAGCGGCAACGCCACCACCAGAAACAATTGCTCGACGTGCGGCTCGCGCATCAGCGCCGGCTTGAGCCAGGCATCCGCCTGCAAGGTGTTGGCGACCACATTGCGGTGCGTCAGCGTCGCGCCTTTGGATACGCCTGTGGTGCCGCCGGTATATTGCAGGAAGGCGATGTCATCGGGCCCGATGACGGGCGCCGTTAGCGTCAGGTCCTGGCCCTCGCTTAGCGCGCGATTGAAGGCGACGGCGTTTGGGATGACGTAAGACGGCACAAGCTTTTTGATCCGCCGCACGACCAGATTGACGATCAGGCCCTTGAGCCCGAGGAGGTCGCCGAGGCTGGCGACGATAACGTGCTTGAGGGCGGTGCGTGCGACCACCTCCGCCACCGTGTGAGCGAAGTTCTCCAGCACGACGATGACCTCGGCGCCGCAATCCTTGAGTTGCGATTCAAGCTCGCGTGGCGTGTACAGCGGATTGACGTTCACCACCGTCATGCCGGCGCGCAGCGCGGCGATCATCACGATCGGGTTCTGCAGCACGTTCGGCAGCATGATCGCGACCCGGGTGCCGCGCGGGAGTTTCTTACTCTGCAACCAGGCGGCCAGCGCGCGCGATTTGTCGTCGATCTCGCCGTAGGTGAGGGCTTTGCCCATGCAGATATAGGCGCGGCGGTCGCGGTACTTGGTCAGGCTTTCGTTGAACAGATCGACCACGGACGCATACAGCGACGGGTCGATTTCAGCGGGCACGCCCGGCGGATAATGCCGCAGCCAAGGTCGCTCCATAACAATCCCCCTCCGCCAATTCTGATCCCCGGATGTTGGCGGTTCGGCGCAGCATCAGGCGGTTCGCAGGTCCGCGCAAGAGCGGCTGTCCGCCGCGCGCGGAATGAAGGTCTAGCGGTCGGCGCCGCCGAAGGGAATGAGCGGATTGTCGGTCAGCGCGGCGCGGTCAGGCCGGTCCAAGGCAACGCCGCCGGTAAAGGCGTCGAACAACTCGCGCACGGTGCGCTCCGGCAGGTCGCGGGTGATGAACACCAGCCGGGTGCGATGGTCGTCGTCCGGCCAGCGCTCGAGCCGCGCGGTTGGATGAAATATGTGCTGCACGCCATGTACCACGACCGGCGTGTCGGGCATTTCGGCGAGCTTCACGATGCCTTTGACACGCAGCAGCTTGTTGCCGTGCGTCGCTCGGAGCAGTTCGAGAAACATCTCCAGCGTGCCGGCCGGAATCGCGGCGTCGCTGGTGATGACGAACGAGCCGATGTGTTCGTCGTGGCGGTTGACGTCGTGATGGTGGTGGCCGTGGGCATGCGCGTCGGCATAGGCCTCGGCCGCCAGCCATTTCTTCACGTCGGGAATTTTGCGGTCCGGATCGTACAGGCCGCAATTGAGCAGGCGGTCGGCGGTTGCTTCGCCTTTGGCGGCGTCGAGAATAGTCGCGGCTGGATTGAGCGTGTGAAGGCGGGCCAGAATGCGCTCATGCTGCGCATCGTCGGCAAGGTCGGTCTTGGTCAGCACGATGCGGTCGGCCACCGCGGCCTGTTTGACCGCTTCGGCGTGCCCGTCGAGCGTGGTCTCGCCATTGACCGCATCGACCACCGTCACGATCCCGTCGAGCCGGTAACGCTGCACCAGATAAGGATGCGCCATCATCGTGTGCAGCACCGGCGCGGGATCGGCGAGTCCGGTGGTTTCCAGCAGGACGCGCTTGAACGTGCAGCGCCGGTTGTCGAGATCGCGCAGCAGCGTCTCCAGGCCATCGACCAGATCGCCGCGCAGGGTGCAGCACAGGCAGCCGCTTTGCAGCAGCACCATGTTGTCGCCGACATACTCCACCAGCAAATGGTCGAGCGACACTTCGCCGAATTCGTTGATGATGACCGCGGTATCGGCCAGCGCCGGATCTTTCAACAGCCGGTTGAGCAAAGTGGTTTTGCCGGCGCCGAGAAAGCCGGTCAGCACGGTCAGCGGAATGGGAATCGCGGGCTGGCGCCGGTTCGGGACAGCGTCGCTCATTGCGCCGCCGACGAGACTTTCGGCTTGGCCGGCTTCACCGCCGGCTTGGCGGTTTTTTCCGTCTTTTTTTCGACCTTGGCGGACTTGTCGCCCGCGGCGGCAGGTTGATCGGCGGCGGGCGTCTCCGTCGCCGTTTTGGCGACCTTCTTTTTCTTCTTGCCGGGAGCGTTGGCGACCGGCGCGGCGTCGGGATGATCGGCTGGTCCGGTGAAGACGACGATCGGCGGCGCCGTTTCGACCGCCGGTCCGAGCACGAACTTGCCGTTGGCCGGTTTCAGGCTCGACAGCATGTAGGCCTGCCCGCTGGTGTCGCTCTCGGTATTGCCGGCGACGGGCGTGTCGGCTGACGGTTCTTCTTCCTCGTTGTCCTCGGAAGCAGGCTTGCGGCGATGGCCGCCGCACATCTCGTCACGCAGGTTTGGCGGCTGCGCATCGATCGGCGCCAGTGCGTCGACGGTGCCGAGCGACGGCGTCAGCCAGGACAGGCCGCCGCTGTTGAAGCCGCGCTCAAGCAGGGCGCCGGCCTTCTGCGCGCGGACCGCGCCGGAATAGGCGCCGAGCACGATGGCGATCAGCCGCCGTCCGTTGCGCGTCGCGGAAGCCACGACGTTGTAGCCGGAAGCACAGATAAAGCCGGTCTTCATGCCATCGGCGCCGGGATAGCGGTCGAGCAGCGAGTTGTACGTGTGATAGACGCGGTTGCCCAAGCGCATCGACGAGATGTGCCAGAACCCGTCGCTCTCCGGGAATTCACGGATCAGCGCACGCGCCAGAATGCCGAGGTCGCGCGCCGACGTGACGTGATTTTCCGCCGGCAGTCCGTTCGGGTTGACGAAGTTGGACTGCGTCATGCCGAGACGGCGCGCATTGGCGTTCATCATGTCGGCGAAGCCTTCGATCGACCCGCCGACGCCTTCGGCGATCGCAACCGCGATGTCGTTGGCCGATTTGACCATCAGCATCTTCAGCGCGTTGTCGATGGTGACGGTGGTGCCGAGCTTGAAGCCCATCTTGGTCGGTTGCTGCGCGCAGGCGTTCTTCGACATCGTCAGCAACGTGTTGAAAGAGACCTTGCCTTCCTTAATCGCGCGCAAGGTGGTGTAGGCGGTCATCAGTTTGGTGACGGAAGCCGGGTACCAGGGGTAGGTGGCGTTCTCGGCATGCAGCACCTTGCCGGTGGCGGCTTCGATCAGAAGCTGTGCTTCGGCATGGGCTCGGCTTGTCGCGGTCAACGACAGCAGCGCAGCTGCGGCGAGGCCGAGAAAGAAGGCGCGGAGGCTCGAACAAGGGGTCAAGATGGCGGTCCGCTCGGTTGTTCGGGCCCAAGGAGCGACCCAGGCAGAGGGGTGAGTTCCACAGGCTGCGATGATAGGCTACCGAAGCTTACGGCGGGAGGCAAAGTCCGCCGTTCTCCAGCTGATATTATGGTGACTGACCACGGTGAATCGCCCAGCGTCAATCGCCGATTAATGCGACCAAAGTTCGGCAACAGGAGAGTTCGATGACCGCAGCCATTGTCGGTTGGGCCCACACGCCCTTCGGTAAGCTTAATGGCGAGACCGTCGAGAGCCTGATCGTGCGCGTCGCCGGCGAGGCTTTGGCCGACGCCGGCATTTTGGCCAAGGATGTCGACGAGATCGTCCTCGGTCACTTCAATGCGGGCTTTTCGGCGCAGGATTTCACCGCTTCGCTGGTGTTGCAGGCCTCGCCCGATCTGCGTTTCAAGCGTGCGACCCGCGTCGAAAATGCCTGCGCCACGGGTTCGGCCGCGGTGCATATGGGACTGCGGGCGATCGAAGCGCGCGCCGCCCGCATCGTGCTGGCGGTCGGCGTCGAGCAGATGACGGCGACGCCAGGCCCTGAGATCGGACGGAACTTGCTGAAGGCGTCCTACGTGCGTGACGAGGCCGAGATCGACGGCGGCTTCGCGGGTATTTTCGGCCAGATCGCCGGCCTCTATTTCCAGAAATATGGCGATCAGTCCGACGCGTTGGCGATGATCGCGGCCAAGAATCACAAGAACGGTGTCGGCAATCCTTACGCGCAGATGCGCAAGGATCTGGGTTTCGACTTCTGCCGCACCGAGAGCGACAAAAATCCGTTCGTCGCGGGTCCTCTCAAGCGCACCGACTGCTCCCTGGTGTCGGATGGCGCCGCGGCTGTTGTTCTGGCGGACGTCGAGACCGCCCTGCAACTCGGCAAGGCGGTCGCCTTCCGCGCGGCCGAGCATGTGCAAGACTTCCTGCCGATGGCCAAACGCGACATCTTGAAGTTCGAGGGTTGCACGCATGCTTGGCAGCGTGCGCTGGCGAAATCGGGGCTGACGCTGGACGACCTGTCATTCGTCGAGACCCACGATTGTTTCACTGTCGCCGAGTTGATCGAATACGAAGCCATGGGTCTGACGCCGGAAGGCCAGGGCGCCCGCGCCATCAAGGAAGGCTGGACGCAGAAAGACGGCAAGCTGCCGGTCAACCCGTCCGGCGGCCTGAAGGCCAAAGGCCATCCGATCGGTGCCACCGGCGTGTCGATGCACGCTCTCACGGCGATGCAACTTACAGGATCGGCCGGTGATTTGCAGATTCGAGACGCCCGGCTGGGCGGCATCTTCAACATGGGTGGGACCGCCGTCGCCAATTACGTCAGCATCCTGGAGCGCATTAAGTAGCCACCGCGTAGAATTTTGTTCTCCCGACAGGGGGACTCGTTGCCGACGCAACAATAGGGGGTCCAACCAAAAATTGATCGCAATGCGCGACGTGGTACAGTTCTGCCCGGGACGGTGTTAGTACACATAAGGCTTGCTCCAGGACCGGGGGGTAAAGGGCAGGACATGATCAATATTCCGACCGATCTGTTGCGGACGTTGGTCGCCGTCGTCGACCTGCGGAGTTTCACCAAGGCCGCGGCGTCACTGGGTGTGACGCAGCCTGCCGTGAGCGCTCAAATCAAACGACTGCAATACCTGCTCGGCAAGGATGTGTTCGACCGCAGCGCGCAGGGCATCAGTCTGACCCCGCACGGCGAAATGATCGTCAGCTATGCGCGGCGTCTGTTGTCCATCAACGACCAGATCATGGAAATCGGCGGCCCGAGCCGCCGTGCCGACCAGGTTATCCGCATCGGCGCTCCCGGCGACTTCGTCTCGACCATCCTGTCGCACACGCTGGCGCGGTTTCGTGAACAATGGCCCGGCGTACGTTTCAACGTGCGGATGGCTTCGTTCGAACCGCTGCTACGCGACCTGCGGCAAGGCGACATCGACCTTGTGGTGAGCCTGTCGGCGACGGCGCCGGTCGACGTGCGGCACCACTGGAAGGAAGACTGCGTCTGGGTCCGCGGCGAAAACACGGTCGTCGATCTCAGTCGGCCGATCCCGCTGGTGTCGTACGGCGAAAAAGGCCTGAACCGCCAATTGGCCACGGCCGCGCTGAAGAAAGCCGGGCTCGAATGGGAAGAGGTTTTCATCGGGCCGAGCCTCTTGAGTCTGTCCGGCGCGGTGGCGTCCGGGCTCGGCGTCATGGCGTTGGCGCGCCGGCGTGCGGTTCAGTTCGGCCTGCTGGGCTGGAACGGGGCGAGCCTGGTGTGGGACGACACGCCGCTGCCGGAATTGGACAACATCTTCTGCGGCATCTACGTCCGTGAAGGCCCGGGCCGCGACATGCTCGAGCACCTTGCCGACCTGATCGCGCAGGTGCTGCATCCGGCGTCCTTCCCGGCGGAAGCGGAAAACCTCGCGCCGCTCCACCGGATACGGACCAAACATTCCGCCGCCTGACGGTCGTCAGAATTTTCGGTCGGCGGCGGCCGGCAGATAGGACGCGTCGAAGATGTCGTCCGGCTTCGGCTTCTCGGCCTTCCATCTATAGGTCAATCCGATCTGATCGATGGCCCCGGCGAAACGAGCATCGTCGATGGCGCCATAGCCGTTGGCCTTTACTTCAGCGGTCACGAGATTGTCGCGGATCGCCATGTGGAGCCGCTCCAGTTCGGTCGGCTTCCTGGCGAGGTCGTTGCGCTTGATGACCGAGTCGACCGCGGTGCCGGGCGACTTCACGGTTTCCTTCAGCCCTTTGGTGAAGGCGCGCAGGAAGCCCTTCACCGCGTCGGCATGCTCGGCGGCGAATTTCGGATTTACGATGACGGCATTGCCATAGAGATTGACGCCGAAGTCGGCCATCAGCAGCACGACGATATCGTCGGCGGGAACGCCGCGGTCCTTGAGGCTGATGAAAGACGAGAACGAGAAGCCGGTGACGGCGTCGACCTGACCAGCCGCCAGCATCGGCTCGCGCACGGGCGCGCCGACGTTCTCGACGGTCACCTTGGCGGCGTCGATGCCGTTGGCTTGCGCGAAAATCGGCCACTGCGCATAGGCGCCGTCCAGCGCGGGCGCGCCGAGCTTCTTGCCTTCGAGATCCTTCGGCGCCGCGACGCCGCGGCTCTTGCGTCCGATGATGGCGAAAGGAGGCTTGTTGTAGACCATGAACACCGCCTTGACCGGCGTGTCCGGGTTCGCGTCGCGAAACTTGATCAGCGCATTGATGTCGCCAAAGCTCATATTGTAGGCGCCGGAGGCGACGCGTTTGATGGCTTCGAGCGAGTCGGCGGCCGTATCGATGGTGACGTCGAGATTTTCAGCCTTGTAGTAGCCCTTGTCGAGCGGCAGCAGGAACGGCGCCGCCGGTCCCTCGAAAGCGAAATCGAGGCTGAACTTGACGGCGGTTTCGGCAGCAGACGCGGCTGAGGCCAGCAACAGACCTGCCAAGAGTCCGGCGATCGCTGGCCGGCCGGCCTGGAGCACGCTCATTGTGCGGTATCCTTTTATTCGATCCCTGTGCAGCGAAGAACATGCCGTACCAAAGCGCAAGATATCGGCGGCAACGATGGAGCCGGACATATGCGGCTGCGCAATACCGTCGCGTCTGACCGTAGTGCGACGTTGCCGGCGGACGAAGAATAATTTCGCCACATTGTGCACCTGCGAGCGCAAGAGCGACAAAGTGTCGCGAGCGTCACATCGTTGTGATGCCGCCGCTCACAGGATGCCGCGCGCATTTTCGTTAAATGATCAAACGTCCCGTAATGGAGAATGATCATGCGGAACAAATTTCGGAATCCGATTGTTGCGGCGCTGGTTGGCGCCCTGACGCTCACGTCGATGAATCTCTCGCCGGCACAGGCTGCGCCGGCAACGACCAAACAGGCGGCTGGCGGCGCCAGCACCGACTTCAGCGCGCGCCGTTATCATCGCGGCAACAATGCCGCCGCGTTGGCGATGTTCGGCATCGTCGCCGGCGGTATTGCGGCCGTGGCCGCGGCCGACCGCTACAATGACGGCTATTATTATGGCGGCGGGCCTTACTACGGCGGCGGCTACTATCGCGGTGGCTACGGCTACCGCGGCGGCTGGCACCACCATTATTGGCACCGATAACCGGCAAATGTCCGGCGGCGGGCGGTAGCGATACCGCCGTATGGAACGTCGTTAACCGGATCGGCACCTGGATCAGCTATGGTTCCGCCATGACTGATTCGGTCGCCAGGCTTTACAAGGCCGTTGTCGCCGTCCGGGGTACGGACCCGACGAAATCGCGCACGGCCCGGCTCTTGTCGTCAGGCCGCGCCAAGATGGCCAAAAAGCTCGCCGAGGAAGCCGTCGAGGTCGTGATCGACGCGCTTGATGGCCAGACCGACGCCGTGGTCCGTGAAAGCGCCGATCTGCTCTACAATCTGGTCGTGCTGTGGGTGCACGCCGGGGTCCATCCCGACGACGTCTGGGCCGAAATGCGCCGCCGCGAGGACATGTTCGGGATTGCGGAAAAGCTCCCGAAGATGGCAAAAGGCCCTGCGCCCGAGATGCCGCGACGAAAAGTCATAGCTCTGGAAAGCAGGCGCATTCGCAAGCGCCGCTAATCCGTCGTCTTTTTCCTCCCTGAGTATCGCCATGACCGTCCAGGCCTCCGCGCCGCGTTCTTTGCTTCGCCGTCTTTATGACTGGTGCATCGACGCCGCCCACAAACCGCACGCGATGTGGACCATGGGCGGCATCGCCTTTGCCGAAAGCTCCTTCTTTCCCGTTCCGCCCGACGTCATGCTGATCCCGATGGCGCTGGCCTATCCGCAGCGCGCTTACGTCATGGCGGCTTGGTGCACGGTCGCTTCCGTCCTCGGTGGCATGGTCGGCTACGCGATCGGTGCGCTGCTCTATGACTCGGTCGGTGCCTGGCTGATCCACCTTTACGGCTACGGCGACAAGGTCGAGACTTTCCGCAGCGCCTATGCGCAGTGGGGCGCCTGGATCATCCTGCTCAAGGGGCTGACGCCGATCCCCTACAAGATCGTCACAATCACGTCGGGCTTCGCCGGTTATAATTTTCTGCTGTTCGTGGTATTCTCAATTATTGCGCGTGCCGGACGGTTCTTCCTGCTGGCCTTCCTGTTGCACCGTTATGGCGAACAGGCTCGGCACATCATTGAAAAGCGCCTCGGTCTCTGGGTCACGCTGGGCGCCGCGGTGGTCGTCATCGGCATCGTGCTTGCGGTATACTTGATATAGCCGGCTCGGCACTTGTTGATGTGCCGCGCGGCAGGCCTGAAAGGTCGTGTTGGGGCGGCGATGAGCTTTGAACCGAAGCAACTTCAGTCGAAACGCGCATCGCGCAGCATTGGCATTTGTCTGCTCGTGACTGCCATCATGACATCGGCATTGGCGTTGGCCCAGGAGCGCGGCCGCCCGCCCGAGGAGCCCGGATTTTTCGAAGGTATTTCGCGCTGGTTCGACGAAACGTTCTCCGGCGCAGGCCGCCAGGTCGAGAATTTTGGCCATGAGGCCGGCGTTGCCGCCAAGACCACGGTCAACGGCGCTCGGGATGCCGCCGGCGCGGTGGTCCGTATTCCCGCGGCTCGCGTAATGTCCGGTCACGCCAAATGCGTCAATGCGCCGAACGGCGCGCCCGATTGTCTGGCCGCCGCCGAAGCGCTCTGCAAGCAAAAGGGCTTTGACACCGGCAAGAGTCTCGACATGACCACGGCCGAGGTTTGCCCGCCCAAAGTGCTGATGTCGGGCCGCAGCACGGTCGGCGAATGCAGGGATGAAACCTTCGTCTCCCGCGCGCTCTGTCAGTAAGCCTCTGCCGCGCGGCGGCTTGTACCGTTGCGGAATGAACGCGCCGGCACGGTGTTATAAAATTAGTCGCACAACAAGAATGAAACTCTCCGGGAGAATGAGATGATGAAGAGCCTCTTTGCCGCCGCTCTTGCTTCGGGCCTTGTGTTTGCCGCCGTGCACGACGCGCGTGCTGAGGAGACCAAGGTCTCCGTCATCGTGTTCCCCGGGGTGCAGGACCTGCCGATGTTCGCGGCGCAGGCCAAGGGCTTCTATGCCAAGCGCGGCCTGAGCGTGGATATCAAGTTTACCGTGAATTCGGATGAACTGCGCGGCGGTCTCGCCGAGGGCAAATATCAGATCGCGCATTCGGCCATCGACAATGCCTTTGCGCTCAAGGACAAGGCGAACGCCGACGTTGCCGTCGTGCTCGGCGGCGACAACAGCTTCAACCATCTGCTGGTGCAGCCTGACATCACGTCGCTCGCCGAGGTCAAAGGCAAGACGGTGGCCGTCGATGCCATCAACACGGCCTACGCTTTTCAGCTCTACGAAATGCTGAAACAGAAGGGCGTCAACAAAGGCGACTACGAGATTAAGCTCGCTGGCGGCACCGCCTTGCGGCTCGACGCCATGCTCAAGGACAAAAACGTGGTCGCGGCGATGATGAATCCACCGTTCTCGACCCGCGCCGTAAAAGAAGGCCTCAAGGACATGGGCACCGCGGCGGCCGCGCTCGGCGCCTATCAGGGCTCATCGGCTTTCGTGCTGCGTCCCTGGGCGCAGGCAAATTCCGAGACGCTTGAGAAATATATTCAGGCCTATATCGACGGCTGGCGCTGGGCCTTCGATCCGAAAAACAAAGCCGAGGTCGTCAAGCTCCTGGTCGAGCGGCTGAAGTTGACGGAGGACATCGCGACGCAGGCGTTCGACGGCACCAAAAACGATTCCGCCAAAGATGGCGCCGTCGATATGGAAGGCGTCAAGAACGTGCTGAAACTCCGCGCTCAGTACGAAGGCGGCGCGCCGGCCGATCCGGCGAAATATCTCGATCTGTCCTATTACAAGAAGGCGATTGCGGGGATGTAAGACAAGTTTGGCCCGTCGTCATTCCGGGGCGCGAGTGAAACTCGCGAACCCGGAATCCAGAACTGTTCATTGTGCATCTGGATTCCGGGTCCGGCGCTACCGCGCCGTCCCGGAATGACAGGCGCTACTCCAGCTCGATCGTGCCGTCGATGGTGTGGGTGAGTGAGACATCGCCGATGGTCAGCACCATCTGCGCGGGGACTGATTTTTTGCCCTTGAGTTTTCCATCCGCCGCGGCGGCGCGGATCGCTTTCTCGATTTCCTGCTGCGAGGTCACGCCGACGATCTTGAGGAATTTGCGCAATGACATGTTGAGAGCTTCTTCGTTCATCGCGGGTCTCCGGGGCGAGAGAATCCTCGTTTTGTCAGCATAGTCGAGCCGGGAGGGTCCTGAAAGCGTCGTATCCGCAGGCAAACCGGGGTGCCGTTGACCCCGCGATTTCCAACGCTATATTCCGGCGCAGCGCATGAGGCCGAAAAGTGGCTGCCGGTTTTCGGAAAACCTCATGCGCTCGTGAAGATGCCCCCATGGCGGAACTGGTAGACGCGCCTGACTCAAAATCAGGTACCGCAAGGTGTGCTGGTTCGATTCCGGCTGGGGGCACCACCTTTACGATCCATTGTTGTTTGCATTCGTCGCCGCCTGTACGGGCGCCGCTAAGCATTGTGTGGTGATGTGCCCGAAGTGGGCACGGCGGCGGGACTTGAACCCACAACCTCCTGCAGTTAGATACTCGTTGGTCGCCAAAACCAACGGCAGGCGCTCTATCCTGTTGAGCTACGCCGCGAGATTAGAGACGTTTAGCTTGCCGCTGCCGTCTCTAATTTTTTTGCCTTCAGTTTCTTTTGTTCCTTAGCCTTCGTGAATTCGGGTTCGAGTAGCTTGAGTTTTGCTACCAGTCCGGCGAGGGAATAAGCGTTGCTCGTTTGCTTTTTCCCTGAGAAACGTTCGATACGTTTTACGAAGCCGGCCTTTTCAAGCTTGGTGATGTGGCGCTGGACTTGTCGCGGACTCTTCCCCATGCGGCCGGCGATGCGGTCTTTTGCTGGGTAGGGGTCCTTGTCGGCCTCCCACCAGTGTTCAGCGAGCTGCACGAGCACATTTAGCATTACCGGGCTGAGCTTGAGCTTGCCCTGCGCGCGGAGGAGCAAATTAGGCAACGGCGTAAAGCCGAGCTTCATTACCTGCGGTGACCACTTGTCCTCAACGCGCTGCTTGGGCTTTTTCGGCAGCGGCAACTTGATGACGGTGGCAGAGATCGGGGGTGTTGCTGTTTTTTCCATCTTCAAGGATATGCTCCATGGAAATCGATTCAACAATATGTGCGCGAGCCTCAAGGGAGGTCACTTTTGACCGGGTTCTATACGTTATACTGCGTACTGTGTGGATGCGTACTAGTAGACGATGCGATCTACTTCGTCGGACATGCCTGACCGGCCTGCCCAGGACAAATATGTCACGGGCAGGAGGACACAAGTGTCTCCCTAAAAATTTTCAGTCGGCTATTTTCGACAAGCGTTGAGGCACCATCCCTACAGCTTCTGTTGGGTCTGAACCGTCAATTAAAACTCCCCAGATAATCCAGCTTGCCTATCTTGAGGCCGTTATGCCGCAGGATGTCGTGCGCCGTGGTGATATGGAAAAAGAAATTCGGCAGCAAAAACTTCGTCACGTATTCGTCGCCGCGAAACGTCTTGGCGAGTTTACCGAATTTCAGTTCGATCGGTTTGCTCTCGCTGCCGTCGAGATCCTGTGGCTTGACCGCTTTCAGCAGACCGATGGTCTTCTCGATCCGCTGTTTAAGTTCGTCGAGCGTGGTTTCGGTGTCGGGAAAGCCCGGCATCGTCGCGCCGGTCAGCCGGGCGATCGCGCCCTTCGAGGTGTCGCTGGCGCGCTGCACCTGTCCGGCCAGCGATGACATATCCGGCGCCAGCCTGGCGTTGACCAGAACCGACGGATCAAACTTGTTGTCCGCCGCATAGGTCGCGGCCTTGTCGATATAGCCCGACAGAACCGTCAAGCCGCGGATGAGGACGGGAATGGTGACGTCATACATCGAAAAAGACATGGTTTGGCCTTTCAAGGCTGAGTCCTTGGGGTCCATCGGACATAGGGTGGAAATCTCGGGCGTCCAGCCCCACGCAGCCGGTACCTTGACGGCGCTGCAGCCCGGCGTCAGAAGCGACGAATGAACGACTTTCTGGCTCCCCTCCGCCGTGACCCGCCGCTGTCCGCCGCCGCGATCGTCGCAATCGTCGGCGCGCTGACCATCGCCGCCGTGTACTACGTCCAATACGTCATGCTGCTGGCGCCGTGCCCGCTCTGCCTTGAGCAGCGCTATGCCTTCTATGTCTGCGTGCCGTTGGCAGCCTTGCTGTGGCTCGGCGCCGGCAACGGCGCGTCGCGCAAGGTCTTGATGCTCGGCTTCATCGTCATCCTGGGCTTCATGCTCTGGAACGCCGGGCTCTCCACCTATCACGCCGGCGTCGAGTGGAAATGGTGGCAGGGCCCGACGGATTGTTCCGGCCCGATCGACAGGCTCGGCTCCGTCGGCGGCCTGCTGAACCAGTTGCAGCGTATCAGCCTGGTGCGGTGCGACGAGGCGGCCATCCGTATTCTCGGGATTTCGTTGTCCGGCTACGATGTGCTGGTATCGCTGTTCCTGGCCGCGGTCGCGGCCTGGGGCGGCAAAGCCGCGTGGAAACGGCACGAGCCGGAAGAATGATAAGAACCATAAAAGTCAAAAGAGCAGGGACAAGGGAACTGGAATGGAAATTCTCATTATCGGCGGCGGCATCGGCGGATTGACGCTTGGTTTGATGTTGCATCGCGCCGGCATTGCTTGCCGCGTGTTCGAAGCGACCAGCGAACTCAAGGCCGTCGGGGTCGGCATCAACATCCTGCCGCATGCGTCGCGCGAACTCTGCGCGCTCGGGCTGGAGGAAGCTCTGGCCAAGGTCGCCGTCACGACGCGCGAATATTGCTTCTACAATCGCTACGGCCAGTACATCTACAGCGAGCCGGCCGGCAAGTTTGCCGGCTACGACGTGCCGCAGTTCTCGATTCATCGCGGCGATCTGCAGATGGTGCTGCTCGACGCTTTCATCGCACGCGCCGGCGCCGACAAGGTGCTGACCGGCTGGCGTTGCACCCGCGTCGAATACGACGGCGACGAGGCCATCGCGCATTTCGAAGACGTCAATGGCAACCCGTTGCCGCCGCAGCGTGGCGCCGCCGCGATCAGTTGCGAAGGCATTCACTCGGTGCTGCGCAAGAAGCTGTATCCCGACGAAGGCCCGCCAAAATATTCCGGTATCAACATGTGGCGCGGCGTCACGCGCTGGAAGCCGTTTCTGTCCGGCGCCAGCATGATCCGCGTTGGCTGGCATCACCCCGCCAAGTTGTTGATCTATCCGATCCGCAACAATGTTGATGCGGAAGGCCGTCAGCTCATCAACTGGGTCTGCGATATCGAAACGCCGCAATATCTGTCGCGCGACTGGAA
>CAITEM010000338.1 GCA_903891395.1 uncultured Hyphomicrobiales bacterium
CAGCCAGTGCAAGGTTTCTTCGACTTTGTGAAGTCGCTGGGTGCGGCGCGGATGGCGGCGATGGCCGCGGTGACGCTGGCCCTCATCGGCTTCTTCTCCTTTCTCATGATCGAAATGTCGGCGCCGCAAATGGTGCCGCTGTTCACCGACCTGTCGGTCGAGGACTCGTCGGCGATCATCAAGGACCTGGAACGCCAGGCCATCCCCTACGAGATGAAGAACGACGGCGCGATCATCCTGGCGCCGAAGGACAAGGTCGCGCGGCTGCGCATGAAGCTCGCCGAAGGCGGCCTGCCCAAGGGCGGCGGCGTCGGCTACGAGATTTTCGACAAGTCCGACGCGCTCGGCGCCACCAGCTTCATCCAGAACATCAATCACCTGCGGGCGCTCGAGGGCGAACTGTCCCGCACCATTCGCGGCATCGACCGCGTCCAGGCGGCGCGCGTCCACCTCGTGCTGCCCGACCGCCCGCTGTTTGCCCGCGACAAAGCCGAGGCCACCGCCTCCATCGTGCTGAAAGTCCGTGGCAGCCTGGAGCCGCAGCAGGTTCGCGCCATCCGTCATCTGGTCGCCACCGCGGTCAACGGCATGAAGCCCGAGCGCGTCTCGGTGATCGACGAGACCGGCAAGCTGCTCGCCGACGGCGCGGCGCAACAAGACGATACGAGCGGCGCCGGCGCCGACGAGCGCAAGTCATCGTTCGAAAATCGTCTGCGCCAGCAGGTCGAGGCCATCGTCTCTTCGGTGGTCGGCCCCGGTCATGCCCGCGTCCAGCTCAACGCCGATTTCGACGTCAACCGCATCACCCAAACCTCGGACAAATACGACCCGGATGGCCGCGTGCTGCGCTCGAGCCAGACCCGCGAAGAACAATCTTCCTCGTCCGACGGCAAAGAAGGCGGACCCGTTTCCGCCAGCACCGAACTGCCGGGCACCAACAAGCCGGACGGCGCGTCTTCAAACCGCGAGCAGAACAAGAAGACCGAGGAAATCGTCAATTACGAGATTTCGCGCATTACCAAGACCGAAGTGATCGAAGCCGGCCGGGTCAACCGGATTTCGGCGGCGGTGCTGGTCGACGGCAATTACGTCAAGAACGACAAAGGCGACATGGTCTACCAGGCGCGCCCCAAGGAAGAACTCGACCGGATTGCGACTCTGGTCCGTTCGGCGGTCGGCTTCGACGCCAAGCGCGGCGACCAGGTCGAAGTGGTCAATCTGCGCTTTGCCGAGACGACCCCGGTATCGATCGGCGAGCCGGCCAACTGGATGACCTATCTGACCTTCACCAAGGAAGACATCATGCGTGGCGCCGAACTCGGCGTCATGGGCCTGCTCGGCCTGATCGTGTTGCTGATGGTGGTTCGCCCGCTGGTGCGCAAGATCGTGACGCCGGACGGCGCGATCGCCGCAAGCGCCGCCGGAAAGGCCGGCGTCGCCGGCGCCATTGGCCTCGATACGAATGTTGCGCAAATCGGTTCAACCGTCAGCGGCGGCGGCGACGGCAGCATCAGCGGCAATGGCGGCGCCAATATCTCGATCGTCGGCGGCGAACAGGTCGCGATTTCCAACCGCACCTCGGCCATGATCGACGTCGCCAAGGTGCAGGGCCAGGTGCACGCCCAATCGGTTCAGAAGGTCGGCGAACTGGCCGAAAAGAACCCGCAGGAAGCGGTCGCCATCATTCGTACGTGGCTTCACGAGGACGCGGCCTAAGTCATGCCATCCGCCTACGACAAAGAAAAAAAATCCTCCGACGAGCTCCGGTCCGATATCGGCGGGCTGATGGCGGAGCTCGCCAGCCGTCCGCAGATCAATCCGGGCAAGCGCAGATTGACGGGGCCCGAACGCGCCGCGGTGCTGATGCTGGCACTCGGCGAACAATACGGCGGCAAGATCTTCAGCCTGCTCGACGACGACGAACTGCGCGA
>CAITEM010000339.1 GCA_903891395.1 uncultured Hyphomicrobiales bacterium
AACCCCTCCCCACAAGGGGGAGGGGAGCGCTCAGAGTTCGCCGCTGGCTTTACCGCCGCCCATGATGAACACATGGAAGCCGAGGCGGCGCTTGGCGACGAGATACAGGCAGATCGACTCGAAGATCAGAGCCGTCGAGGTCGCGAAGGCGGCGCCGTCGATGCCGATGCGCGGAATGAGCACGACGCAGGCGGCGAGGTTGATCGAAAACGCGCCGGCGTAGATCACGGCGCATTGCTTGCGTTCGCCGAGCATGTTGAGCAGGCGTTCAGCCGGGCCAACGGCGGCGCGTGCCAGCATGCCGGCCGACAGGATGAACATCACGGCGTAGCCGCTGGCGAAGTCGCCGCCGAACAGCGCGAGCAGCGGCTTGCCGAACGCAAGGATGATGGCGCAGACCGCGAGCGACGGCCAGAACGTCCACTTGATGGTCTCGGCGAAAAACGACGCCAGCCGCTTGCCGTCGCCGCTGATGTGATACTCGGTGAACTTGTGCGTGGTCGCGCCAGCGATGGCGAAATAGACGAAGGCGACGATCGAGAGCAAGCGCGCGCCGGCATAATAGACGGCGACTTCGTCGGGCGAGCGATAGTGCTCCAGCGCGAGAATGTCGACATAGGTCAGCAGCAGATAGAAGCCTTCGACGATGAAGATCGGCACCGACGTCGCCAGCCAGATGCGGGATTCGTAGCTCTTCGGCCCGGGCGCCACTTTGTCCTTGAGGCGGCGGTTGAGCACCACCATCTGCCCGAGCGCGATGGCCCAGGTGGCGATGGTGGTGATGGCCATTGCGATCACGGCGCCGGTCGGCGCGCCGAACAGATAGGCCGCGCCCATCAGCGCCGTGATGGCCAATTGCCGCCAGATGAAGAATGGCATCAGCGCGAGGTTCGGCCAGTCGTAGGATTGCGCGATGCCGGCCTGCGTTTGCACCAGGCCGTAAATCGGAATCACGGCGCAGGCGAGGTACAGCGGAACGACGGCGTAGCCGTCGAGGTGCGGCGAGAGCAGCCAGACGCCGATGACGCCGGCGGCGCCGATCGTGGTGGCGATGGCGACGCTGAGCCAGCGTGCGCCGGAGAGAAAGCCGCGCAGCCGGTCGTAGGATTTGAACTCGGTGTATTCCGGAATGAAGCGCCGCGCGGCGGACGACAGGCCGAGATCCGACAGCGCGCCGATCATCAGCACCCAGGTCCAGGCATAGATGTAGATGCCGAACTCGAACGAACCCATCCAGCGCGCCAGCAGCACCTGCGACATCAGCGCGAGGCCGGCGCTGGCGACGCGCACGAGAAAGACTTTGCCGGCGACCAGTTGTGCCAGCCGCGAGTCGCTCTTCTCGGTGACGATGGCCTTGATGCGGGCGAACGCGCGCGCGACGAACCCCCGCTGCGGCGATGCCGCGGCGTTCTCGGAACCGAGTTCGTTCCGCGCCGGCGGCGGAGAGGCGAGCGACGGCAGGGCCATACCGCCCGATTAGCAAGGATTCGTTAACATTGGATTTTCCCTCTCCCCGTTTAC
>CAITEM010000340.1 GCA_903891395.1 uncultured Hyphomicrobiales bacterium
AAGCCTACTTCAACCCGCTGCCAATCCGCTTGGCAGCTTAACCCCGGCAGACGCTCCACTTATCGACGCGGAGAATCTGTTCAGATAACCGGGACCACCTCAGGTGACGGCGGCACTGTGTGGTCAAGAGATCTCGATGATTTCACGATATGCAAAAGTTAATCTGCTTATCGGCACGGGGCATTTTCTTTCACATTTCTACCAGCTCTGTCTGCCGACGCTGTTCGTAGTTTTACAACGGCAATTCAATATTACCTTTGCTGAACTTGGCCTCGCCGTTGTGTTGATGACGGGGACGTCGGCCGTGCTTCAGACGCCGATCGGTTTTCTCGTCGACCGCTACGGCGCGCGCCCATTCTTGATCGGCGGCGCTTTGATCATGTCTCTGGCCATTTCGGCGATGGCTTTCGCGACCGCCTTTTGGCAAATACTCGCTTTGGCGCTGATCTCTGGCATCGGGAATGCCGTATTTCATCCGTGTGACTATGCGATTCTTGCAGGCTCTATTCCTGCCGAGCGAATGGGCCGATCTTTCGCTCTGCATAGTTTTGCCGGCAATGTTGGTTTTGCTTTGGCTCCGCCCATTGTTGCTGCGCTTTCAAGCGTCATGGACTGGCGCGGTGTGTTGCTCGTCGTCGGCGGCTTAGGCCTGCCCGTCGTTGCGGCCGTGATATTGCAAAGCAGCATTCTTCACGACCAGACACGCAAGAAGGAGGCAGTCAGCAGCATGCCAGTGCGTGAACTGCTGCATCCGACGTTGTTATTATTTTTCTTGTTTTATTTTCTTGGCGCCATGGCGAGCGGAGGCGTTCTGGCCTGGCTGATTACGGTGCTTCACCAAGTAAAAGGGCTCGATCTCGCGGCAGCTTCCGCCGCGCTCACCGCCTATATGATCGGGAGCAGCGGCGGTGTCTTGCTCGGCGGATGGGTTGCAGACAAATCGGACCGATATCTTGCCATTTTTGTCGCAGGGCTCACGACGTTCTCGGCGATAACAATTCTAGCCGTGGACCTCGTTCCGATGACTGGGAGCGTGGCTATCGGGCTGATGCTGGCTTCCGGGGTAGGCCTTGGTGCCAGCCGAACCCCGCGCGACGTGATGCTCAAGGATGCCGCACCCCCAGGCCAGATCGGGAAGGTGTTCGGTTTTGTCAGTACCGGATTGCCGTTGGGCAGCGCCGTAACGCCGGTACCGTTCGGCTTTCTTATCGACCACGGACATGCGGAATTGGTTTTGGTTCTGGCGGCAGGGTTCTTGCTGGCGAGTATTCTATGCATGGGAAGCGCCAAGGCCTCGGCTTCGCGTGATCCGATGCCGACAGCCGCGGAATGAGAGCGATTATCTATCGTTGCGAAGCTTGAAGAGAGCCGCGCAGAAGGGCCGCGTAGATCATCTCCGCAAGGCCTTTTGGCTTTGCGAGCGCCATACGTTCGAGACATTTCAAAAAATCTGCTCGTTGGGTGCGTAAGAAAAGGCCTCGCAAAAGTAGACCGGCAAGCTGCATCGGCGACGCCGAGGCCAGACGAGTGAGTGCCGGCATCAGGCGTTGCTCGACGGGTGTGAAATCGGTCCCAAAGGGGAATGGTTCGATTAATCCCGCCGACCGTGCGCTTGCCAGCGCGTGTTCGATCCGCCGTGGGGTATTGTCGCGACACTCAACCGGGATTTCATAGCCACTTTCGATTTTTCCGGCACTCTTGGCTTGGTGAAGCAGTTGGTTTTGAAAACGGGAATCCGCAATACACAACATTGCCGCGATGACATCGCGGTCCGATTTGCCGCGCAAATCGGCGATGCCGTATTCGGTAACCACTGTGTCGCGCAGGTGGCGCGGGATGGTCGTATGGCCGTAGTTCCAGAGAATGTTGGACGTTACGCGACCTTTGGAATTACGTGTGGCACGCACCATGATAATAGAGCGGGCGTCTTCGAGCGCAAAGCTTTGCGCGATGAAGTTGTATTGCCCGCCAACGCCGCTGACGACTTTCCCGTTGTCCAGTCCGTCTGAAACGACATCGCCGAGAAGGGTCGCCATCATCGCGTTGTTGATGAAACGGCCCTTGACGCGGGCGGCACGCTTGACTGTTTCCTCCCCGTAAAGCTCGTTGACGAAGGATACCGCGGTCATATGAAATTTAGCACGCTCGGAGTCGGATAAGTCGCGCAGGCCTTGGTAAAATGCCTTCGAGCCGACAAAGAAAGCTGCGTGGAGCAGGATGCCATCGACCTCGCGCTTGAGAACGCCGGCGCGGTAGAGATTGAGAAAGCACTCTACGAACATCTCGCTCGCGCCATAGAGGCCTTGCACAAACGGGGTGTTTTCCAGCGTTACGGAAGACGAAATAAAGGGCGCCAGGCGTGCGCCGATATCGAGGAACGCCTCGTTGTGCCGATGCCGTAGGACCAGCGCCTGCGCCACCGCGTCGCCCAGTGAACCGATGCCAATTTGAATTGTCCCGCCGTCTGCGATCATACGGGCGGCATGGAGTCCGGCCGCGTATTCCGCGACATCAACCGGCTCGCGCGGTGGTGCGAATAGAGGAAAGTCGGTTTGGGGGCTTTCCAGCATATAGTCGAATTCTTCGGGGTGCAGTTCGGCGTCCCCTGCCATAAAGGGCAACTCGCTATTGACCTGACCGACGAAGATGAAGTCGGTGCGGCCGGCACGGCGCGCGGCCAGCAAATCGAGCGTGATGTCTGGATTGCAGCTCAGACTGTATGAGGTCTTGCCGTCGTGGACGCGCTTGGCGACAAGTTGTGCCACCACATTGACCTTGCGGTCCAGGATGTAACGGATCGCGTGTGTGTAATTGGCCGAGATATAGTTGCGCTGCGACGCCGGCACATTGAGGCGGCTGCCCGCAAGAAAGAAGAACTCATCAACCTCGACATTGGGCGGCATGCGATTGTCGCGTAGTGCTTCGCCATAGGCGAGCGCTGGATAGCCGGAAAAGAGCCTTTCCGACACCGGATCGAGGAAGCGCCGCTCGAGGTCTTGCTTGGCGCGTGGCTTCTCCAGCGTCAGAGCAGTGAAGATACGCAGGGCGATAGAGGTGTCGCCGGCGGCGCGATTGAATACGGAGTTGGCGACATGGTTGGCTTTGCCGAGGCCGAGCGGCAAGGCCAACACGATGTTCTTGCCGAGACGGCCGAGAATCTCATCGCTGAGCCGTTCCGTATCGTCGAAATGAATCGGCGCGTTGCCGCTGCGCATCTATTTTATCCGGTCCCATCCGGAGTCGGGCTGGAAGCGCTCGCCATATTTCGTTGCCAGTTGGGTCAGTGCGAGCACGATATCTGCCACGCCGCGCGAATGGGCATAGTGCATCGGACCGCCGCGAAACGGCGCGAAGCCAGTTGCAAAGATCATGGCACCGTCGATCGTCTCCTCGTCGGCAACCACGCCTTCCCGCAGGCAAGTCACACACACATCGAGCATCGGCAAGATGAGACGGTCGGCCATGTCGGGGCTCGGTTTAGGCGCACCGGAATCCTTGACGGCTTTGCCGTCCTTCCAATCGTACATGCCTTTGCCGGTCTTGCGGCCAAGCTCGCCTTTCTCGACTTTATCCGACAACCACTTTGGCGTTGCCGGCATCGGGCGGGGGAGTTCCTGGCGCAGCACTTCGGCGACATGCAGACAGATATCGAGGCCGACTTGATCGGCGAGTTCGATCGGTCCCATCGGCATGCCGAAATCTTCCGCCGCGCGATCGATGGTTTCGCGTTTGACGCCTTCATCGAGCATGACGAAGGCTTCCATCAGATACGGCGTGAGGGCGCGATTGACGAGGAAGCCCGGCGCACTTTTCACCGGCGCCGGCAGGCGGTCGATCCGTCCCAGGAAGGCCTGTCCCGCCGCCAGGACGTCCGGCGCAACACCAGGATGGCTGACGACTTCCACCAACTGCATGCGCGATACGGGGTTGAAGAAGTGCAAACCGAGAAAGCGCTCAGGCCGCTTTAGCCCCTTGCACAATTCCTCCAGCGGAATGCTCGATGTGTTGGTCGCCAGGATCGCGTCCGGGCGCATTTTTGCTTCGATGCCGGCATAGACCTTCTGCTTGAGCGCGAGATTTTCCGGAACCGCTTCGATGATGAGATCCGCCGTTGCGGCGCCGTCGCCTTTGAGGTCGGGAATGAGGCGGTCGAGCGCATCGCGGATGTCGGTGCTCTTGTGCGCGATCTTTTTGAACAGGTCGGCGGCCCGCTTGATCGCGCCGGCGAGCGGTTCGCCCTTCATGTCGGCAAGGCTGACGGTGAAACCATGCCAGGCACACCAGGCCGCGATATCGCCGCCCATGGCGCCGGCGCCGATGACGTGAATGCGCTGGCCTTTCCAGTCGCCACCCGCCATTCCCTTGAGCTTGTCGCGCAGGAAGAAAACGCGGATGAGATTCTGCGCCGTCGGTGTCACCAGCAGGCGCGCGAAGGACGCGACCTCGGCCTTTTGCATGGCCGGCGGATCGCCGCCCTGTGATTCCCATAAATCGATCAGCGCGCCGGGGGCGGGGTAGTCTTTGGCGGGCGCCTTTTTCTCCGCTTCGCTCCTCATGCGCGCCGCCAGCAGCTTGCGGGCGGGGGCCGAGTTCAACAACGCCACGGACAGACCCGCACGCGCGGTTTTGAACTGGCCCGCCACCACGGATTTCACGGCGGCGCCGACATGGCGTTCCTGGGTCACGGCGTCGATCAGGCCCAGCGCTTTGGCCTGACGGGTGCGGATCGTTTTGCCGGTCAGCATGGCTGTCATGGCTTGCAAGGGATTGATCAGCCGCGTCAGCCGTACCGTGCCGCCGAGGCCCGGGTGCAGGCCGAGCAATACTTCAGGAAAGCCGAGCGAAGCGTCATCGATGGCAATCCGGTAGTCGCAGGCCAGCGCCATTTCGAGGCCGCCGCCCAGGCAATAGCCATGAATGACCGCAATGGTCGGCAGCTTAAGCCGGTCTAGCCTGTCGATTACATTATGCGCACGGCCAAGCCGCGTCTCAACGTCGGCCGCGCTGGTGGTCCCGCGGAACTCGCCGATATCGGCACCGGCGATGAAGCCGCTCTTCTTGCCGGACCGGATCACCAGACCTTTCGGCGTTTCACGTTCGACCGTGTTGAGAACGTCATCGAGTTCGGAAATAACGCCTTCCGAGAGTGTATTGGCGCCGGCACCCTGCTTGTCGAGGACAAGCCAGGCGACGCCGTCGGCGTCGGATTTGAGTTTCCAGTGCCGCCATGGCGAAGCGGCGTTGTCGCCTTCAGGCCAGGACAGCGGCCCCAGCTCCAGATTGCGCTCGTCGAGCACATCCCAAACTTTCTGTGTCATGGGGCGCTCCTACACCGTCTCGATCAACATCGCGCCACCCTGGCCACCACCGATACATTCGGTGGCGATGCCGCGTTTGTGGCCGTGCCGTTTCATGGCGTTGACGAGATGCAGTACAATGCGATTGCCGCTCGCACCGACCGGGTGGCCAAGTCCGATGGCGCCGCCGTCGATATTGAGCTTGGCGCGATCGATGAGCCCGGCGGCTTTATCGAGATGCAGCACCTCGCGGCAGAATTTGTCGTCGTTCCAGGCCGCCAGGCAGGCGAGCACCTGCGCGGCGAAGGCTTCGTTCAGTTCCCACAAATCGATGTCGTTGAGAGCGAGGTTGTGCCGCCGCATGATCGCGGTCGAGCACAAAACCGGACCCAACCCCATGATCGAGGGATCGAGCGCCGACCACTCGCTGTCGACAATAACCGCGCGTGGCGTGAGGCCGTGCCTTTTGACCGCGTCCTCGGACGCCAGAATGACCCATGATGCGCCATCGGTGATCTGCGAACTGTTGCCGGCCGTTACCTGACCCCATGGCCGCTCGAATACGGGTTTGAGCTTGGCCAGACTGTCCGCCGTGCTGTCGGGCCGTACGCCGTCGTCGAAATCGTACAGCTTGCCGTCGCGGCCGAAAGCGGGCTCCATCTCATCGGCGAAGACTTTTTCGGCTTGGGCGCGGGCAAGGCGCTGTTGACTCTCGGCGGCATATTCGTCCGCTTGGCGGCGTGTGACCTTGAACAAGTGAGCGACGACTTCGGCCGTCTGACCCATATTGAGTTCGACGATAGGGTCGGTGAGACCGCGTTCCAGACCGATGATGGGCTTGAAGAAGCTCGGACGTACCCCCGCAAAGGCCTTTAGGCGCGCCCACAGATCACGCGCCGCAAAAAGCTGCATGTACCATTCGACGGCGCTGCGGCGAAACACCAGTGGCGCGTAGCTCAAGGCTTCGGTGCCGCCGGCGAGAATCAGGTCTGACGTGCCGTCCTGGATGTAGCGGTAGGCGGTGTCGATCGACTGCATGCCGGAGCCGCAATTGATCTGGACCGTAAACGCCGGCATGGCCTCGCCCATGCCCAGCCGAAGCGCGGCGACGCGCGCCGGGTTCATCTCGTCGGCGATCACGTTGACGCAACCGAGGATGACCTGGTCGAAGGCGTCAGGCGCGAAGGGCTGACGGAGCAGGAGAGGACGGCCGCATTGAACGGCAAGATCGACCGGCGTAAACGGCCCCACGCCACGCGCCTTGAGAAAGGGCGTGCGGCTGCCATCGATGATGTAGACCGGACGATCGTTCACTCGGCGGCTGCCGGTCGCGTCTGGGCTGGGGATGGTCTGTCTCCTTGCGTATGGCCGGCGTCGTGACGCGTCAGCTCGTCGGCGGCAAAGTCATCGACCGCAATGGTAGCCGCGACGGCCGCCGCTGTCGCCTTCAACTGAGTGACTTCGTTCTCATTGATCAGGCCCTGCTTGAACGCCAAATCTATGTCACGGACCCGGGCCTTGTTCATTTTCTCGCGCAACGGCGCCGCGGCGACGGTGAGATTAAAGGCGTTTTCCAGCCGCGCGAGGCCGCCGTCGTCCTTCGGATGGAAAAGATCGACCGTCAAGCGGTCACGGGTTGCCGAAGGCTCCGTGAGGATGCCTGCACAGGCGCGGGTGAGGGTATCGGACGGTCCGCGCCTTCGCGGCCCCAGCGGTTGGATAATAAAGCTCAAAATCGCCGCCACGAAACGGTTCGGGAAATTGACGAAGATTTCGTCAAGGCGCGTGGCAATGGTGACGAGGCCGCTGTCCAGGCACCATTCGACCAACGGCAGGTCCGCATTCTGCCGGCCTTCATCCTGCCAGCGCTTCAGGACGGCGGACAGCAGATAAAGTTCGGACAGCACATCGCCGAAGCGCGCCGAAATCATCTCTTTGCGCTTCAGGTCGCCGCCGAGTGTGAGCAAGGCCATATCGACGGCCAACGCAAAAGCCGAAGCATAGCGGCCGAGTTGCCGATAGAAGCGCGTTGTTGGTCCGGCACCCAGCGGGGCCGGTGCGAACAGGCCGCCGGTCCAGCTCCGGGTCCAGGCGCGAAATGTGTTGGCGATGGCGTGGCCCACATGACCCCAGAAGGCGCGGTCGAACGCGTCGAGACCACGCGCACGATCGTCGTCTTCCAGCGCCAGCATCTCCTTCAGAATATAAGGATGGCTGCGGATCGCGCCCTGGCCGAACTGGATCAGGCTGCGGGTGACGATATTGGCGCCTTCAACGGTGATGCCAATCGGTACGGCGCGATAGAGACTACCAAGATAATTCTGCGGCCCTTCCATAATCGCCTTGCCGCCGTGTACGTCCATCGCGTCATTGACCGAGACGCGCAGCCGTTCGGTGGCCTGCGATTTCATAATCGCGGTGACAACGGCGGGCTTATGACCCGCATCCAAAGCCGCGCACGTCATGCGACGCGCGGCATCGACGAGATAGGCTGTTGCGGCGAGACGCCCGAGCCGTTCCTGAATCGCTTCGAATTTCCCGATCGAAATATGGAATTGCTCGCGTATGCGCGCATAGGCGCCGGTGGTGTGCGCGGTGTAAACGGCGCCGGCCGCCGACAACGAGGGAAGCGAAATCCCCCGTCCGGCTGCCAGTGCACTCATCAGCATCTTCCAGCCTTTGCCGACCTGTTCGACACCGCCGATGACATGATCCATCGGCACGAAGACGTCACGGCCCCAGTTAGGGCCGTTCTGAAAGACATTGAAAGCAGGGAAGTGTCGGCGGCCGATTTCGACGCCGGGCAGGTGGGTTGGCACCAGCGCGACGGTGATACCGATGTCGTCGTTGGTTCCGAGCAGATGGTCAGGATCATGCAGCTTGAACGCCAATCCTAAAACCGTCGCGACGGGTCCGAGCGTGATGTACCGCTTGTGCCAGTTGAGACGAATTCCCAGGACGTCTTGGCCGTCAAACGTGCCACGGCAAACGATGCCGGAATCGACCATCGACGCGGCATCCGAGCCGGCTTCGGGGCTTGTCAGGCCGAAGCAGGGGATCTCAGAGCCATTGGCAAGCCGGGGCAGCCAGTAGTCCTGCTGCGGCTTGGTGCCGAACTGCAAAAGCAATTCGCCGGGACCGAGCGAATTAGGCACCATGGCGGTGACCGCCGCAGTGATCGAATGGCTCGAAAGCTTCCGAACGACTTCGGAGTGCGCATAGGCGGAGAAGCCCAAGCCGCCATATTGCTTGGGAATGATCATGGCAAAAAACTTATGCGCTTTCAGAAAGTCCCAGGCTTCCGGCGGCAGGTCGCGCCATTCCCAAGTGACCTTCCAGTCGTCGAGCATGGCGAACAATTGCTCGACCGGGCCTTTCAAAAACGCTTGCTCTTCCAGTGATAGTTGGGCGGGTACTTCCGCGAGCAATTTTGCCCAGTCCGGATTGCCGGTGAAAAGATCGGCGTCCCACCACACATCACCCGCTTCGATGGCCTCGCGCTCAGTATTTGACAGGCCCGGCAAAACGCCCTTGGCCCAACCGAAAATATAGCGCGTGATGTAATTTCGTCTAAAAGTCATGTGCCGCCCGTTGCCCATTATGTCGTGTCCAAGACGGGTGAGCCAGAAAGGTTCCAGTCATCGGCGTCCGTCATTTTCACAGCTTTGCTCGAGTGTCGCACAGGGCGACTGTCTGCCGTTGAGCAAAACGCGCCATACTCTCGAAGATGACGAAGTTTTAATCCGTGCTTTGTGAAGTGCAAGCTAAGGATATTATGCGAGTCGCAGCTAAGATATGACCGAAGTCAAATTGATGTGAGATTATTACCGGATATGTTTCAGCGCCTGAAAGAATGGACCGGTCAACGAATTCTTCGTTATCTCAATACGCCGTCGCGACGGTATGCTCCGTTTTTTGCTCCTCCGCTGGATGTATTGCGCCACAGTTTGCAGCCCGGCGACGTGTTGCTCATCGAGGGCGATACCCGTCTCAGCACGGTCATAAAATTTCTCACGCAATCGACATGGTCGCACGCGGCTCTCTTTGTTGGCGACGCCGGCAAGGGAGAAACAAGCGGCGGCGAGCCGCACGTTCTCTTGGAGGCCTACAGTGAAGTCGGCGTGGTTCTCGCGCCGCTGTCAAAGTACGAGAAATTCAACACGCGAATCTGCCGGCCGGTGGGACTCACGAATGAAGAGCGAAAGGCAGTCATCGACTTCGCGGTGGCTCGCGTGGGCATGCAATATGACAATAAGCAGATATTTGATCTGGCGCGCTATCTTTTTCCCTATCCGCCCGTTCCGGTATTCTTTCGGAGACGAATGCTTGCGATCGGTAGTGGCGATCCGACCCGGGCGATCTGTTCGACACTCATTGCCGCGGCGTTTGAGTCAATTCACTATCCAATCTTGCCGGAAACCGTCGACGGCGCGAGGTACGGAATAGCCCCGTTCGTCCAGAGCGAGACGGACCATATTCGGAAGCACGGCCTCTATACGCCCCGTGACTTCGACATTTCGCCTTATTTTTCGGTAGTCAAACCGGTCATCGTCGAAAACTTCGATTATCACACGATAAAGTGGGCCCCGCCGAATGCTGGCCCCGACTAACAGTTTTAACGAATTGTTTCGGTGACGAACGTAACCCAACAGAGCAGACAGGTTTAAGACCTCAGTCTTTTGGATCGACGGGCCGCGATTTCCCATCGGGACCAACCGCGACATAGGTAAATACGCCATCTGTGACGGCGATTTGCTCGTCGCCAATCCCGCGGCAGGCCCAGCTTTGGATTCTTACCGTGACCGATGTGTTTCCTACCTTCAGGACTTCGGCGTAACAGGCTACTTCATCGCCGACAAAGACAGGCCGATGGAATGTCATGCTGGTGATCGCGACGGTGACCACGCGTCCTTTTGCGCGTCGCGTCGCGGCGGCGCTTCCGGCAAGGTCCATTTGCGATACCAGCCAACCGCCGAAAATGTCGCCGTGAGGATTGGTGTCCATCGGCATCGCGATGGCGCAGAGCGTGGGTTTGGTATCGGGTGGTCGGTCGGGTAAAGCGACAGGATTACTTGGCAATCTCAAAACTCCTGTATGCACGGCGCACCCCAACCGTCCATGACTATAGCCGCAATCCTCCAGATTCCGAAAGGCATCGAGGCTCTCTCGTCATTAAAGGAAGCCGCCGAGCCGTTTTGGACATCCGCATACCTACTGCTTAGGGCGCCAATCTTCGCGGGTGCTAGCGATAGATCCCGATTTTTAATTCGCGAGCAGCTTACTCAAAATTCTGGGTCATCGACTCGCGAAGAAATTTCGGCAGTTCCGCAAGATCGCCTGAGCCATGTCCGTTGGCGACTGCCGCCGAGAGCGACGCAAGAGTGCCGGACGAAAGGGGCATTGGAACGCCGCTGAGGGCGCCCGTGGCGACCGCCGACATGATATCTTTGCGCAAGGTAGCGATATCCAGAGTCATCTCCGGCTTCTCACCCTTGATGATTCCAACTTTGCTCTTCATCCAGCCGCTGGCGTAGGGCGCTTCCAGCAGCACATCCATCATCTGGTCGATTGTCAGGCCTTGCTTCGCGCCAAGAGCGAGCGATTCAGACAAGGCCTGGATATAGGAGCCGAGCCCGAGATTAACCGCGAGCTTCATCGCGTAGCCGGCGCCGTTCGGTCCCATATGGTCAATGCGCCGCGTCATCTTTTCGAGAACGGGGCGCGCCCGCTCCAGGTCTTCCGCCCGACCTCCCACCAGAGCGAACAATTTCCCGTCTCGGACCTGCGGAATAGTGCCGAGCACGGGCGCCTCGATGAGGCGTGCACCGCTGCTCTCAACCAAAGGTGCCAACTCGCGCCCGGTCATCGGTTGCAGCGTACTCATCTCGATAAACAGCTTGCCGCTAACATTCCCGGAGAGGAAGCCGTCCTGCCCTCTGAAAAGGCGGCGAACTCCGTGGTCCTCAGTAATGATCGAGAGAATTATGTCGGATTCTGCGGCAACCGCACGCGCGTTGGTCGCGACGCGCAATCCACCGCTCGCTAATCTCTGCACAGTGGCCGCATTCTGATCCCAAGCGACAACATCGAAGCTGCTATCGCGCAGGCGCTGCGACATTGCGGCGCCCATGCGGCCTAGCCCGACAATCCCAATCTTCATGACATGCTCCTATTTCATTGCGTACATGGCTATGCTGCATGCAGCACATCAGGCATCTTTATCGCGCGATAATTGACAGCGATCTGTGCTCAGATACTCTCAGTACGTCAACGCTAAACAATAAATTCGCGCGCGGCATAAAAATAGCCGCGGTCCTGGGAGGGACACATGAAATTCCAACTCC
>CAITEM010000341.1 GCA_903891395.1 uncultured Hyphomicrobiales bacterium
CCGGTGCAGCAGCAGCCGGTTCAGCAGCGTCCAGCGCAGCCGCAGCCGCGCGCGCAGCAAGATCCTGGCTTCATGCCGGCGCTGCGATAATCATTCGCGCTTGAGATAGGACAAAGCTGTCGCGCCGCTCAGTGGCCGGTCGACCGGCAGTGCGTCGAAGTCGGCATCGCCGGTGAGCGCGTCTTCCAGCATGCGGTGATAGCGGCGTTTGGCGACCTCGACCGCGCCGAAAGTCTTGAGGTGATCGGTGACATATTGCGTGTCGAGCAGACGGAAGCCGCCGGCGCGCAGCCGCGCCACCAGATGCACCAGCGCGATCTTGGACGCGTCACGGGCGCGGTGAAACATGCTCTCGCCGAAAAAAGCGCGGCCGAGCGAGACGCCGTAGAGGCCCCCGCCAAGTGACTCTCCGTCATAAACCTCGACGCTGTGGGCGTGGCCGTGATCGTACAGGCTGCGATAGATCTTGCGGATGCGGGCGTTGATCCAGGTCTTGGCGCGGTCTTCCTTGGCTTCGGCACAGCCTTCGACCGCGGCGTCGAAATCGCGATCGACCCAGACCGTGTACGGCGTGGTGCGGACCGTGCGCGCCAGCCTTGACGCCACATGGAACCCGTCGAGCGGAACGATGCCGCGCATCTCCGGCTCGATCCAGTACAGTGCCGGATCGTCGGCGCTTTCGGCCATCGGGAAAATACCGCAGGCATAGGCCTTGAGCAGGACCTCCGGCGTGATCTCGATGACGGTATTTTCGCGGTTGGCCATTTCTTGCGCGTTGCCGTTTACGAGTTCCATTTTGTTCAGTTCATTTTACACGGCCACACGGGAATCGGGGAGGGAGAAATTAACCGCATGCTCATCATGTCGGCCCAAAACTACGTAAAGTTTGAACAGAGTATCGAAGCGAACGTTAGGTCCTTGAACGTCTCTGCCACGGGAAACCGGGCAAAAGTCAAAAGGTGCCGCCATGTCGATGCGCCGTACGAACGTCCTGGTCGTCGAAGACGAACTCATGATCAGCGAGCTGGTGTGCGAGGTTTTGGCTGAAAACGGCTTCGACGTGCATAGCGTCACCAATGGCGAGCGGGCGCTGGATTACCTGGACACCGGCCCGGAGGTGGACGTGCTGTTTACCGACATCAATCTTGCCGGCCGTATGGATGGTTCGACACTGGCGCGCGCGGCGCGCGAGCGGCGCCCGGACCTGCCGATCGTCTATTGCTCCGGACGCTTTTCGACCGGCGCCTTGCTGCCGCTGATGTCGCGCTCGATTTTCGTCAAGAAGCCCTACGATATGGGCGAGATATGCACGCTGCTGGCGCGGTTGACCGGCACGGCACACTGACGGCTTACATTTACCGCGCATTAACCACAGCATTTCGCCGTGCAGTTCCGGGATTTTTAAGAGCTGAAGCCTAAGGATACCGTTCGACAGAACGGGAGCCTTCTGGTGGCTGTATCACGGTTATTCGCGCACTGCCTGACGACGGCCGGCTCGTTCTTGAAAGCAACGCGCGGCAATGTCGCGGTGACGTTTGCGGTGGCGGCTTTTCCGATCATCCTGATTGCCGGCGCCGCGGTCGACTATAGCGCGGCGAACCGCTCCAAGGCGATGCTCGACTCCGTTGCCGACGCGGCCGTGCTGTCGGTGACCAATCATGCGGCGATGTCGATGTCGGCCGGCAGCGCCGAGACCAGTGCCGTCACCTATTTCAATACCCCGGCCGCCGCGCTCAAGCGCGGTACGGTGCTGACCGTGACCGCCAAGGTCACCGACGCCAGCAATTCGCGCAGCGCGGTCGTCAGTTATACCGCCAAGGTGCCGACGTCCGTCTCGGCCATCGCCGGCATCCAGAACCTCAACATCTCCGGCACCTCGAGCGGCGCCTCGGCGGTGCCGACCTATATCGATTTCTATCTGCTGCTCGACAACACACCGTCGATGGGCGTCGGCGCGACGCCCGCCGACGTCGCCAAGATGGTCGCCAATACGCCCGATCAGTGCGCCTTCGCGTGTCATCAGCTTGATGTGGCGCCGAACGATTATTACGGCCTGGCGAAATCGCTCGGCGTGACGACGCGCATCGACGTGGTGCGCAGCGCGACCCAGCAGCTCATGGACACCGCGACCGCGACGCAAACCGTCACCGGTCAATTCCGTGCCGCGATCTACACCTTCGGCGCGTCCGCCACGGCCGCAAATCTGACGCAGATATTTTCGCTGTCGTCGAGCCTGTCGGGCGCGAAGACCGCAGCCGCCAATATCGACCTGATGACGGTGCCGTATCAGAACTACGCCAGCGACACCGAGACGAATTTCGACACGATCATTCCGGCTGTGAACAACGAGATTACCACGCCTGGCGACGGCACCACCTCATCGACGCCGCAGAAGGTGCTGTTCTTTGTATCCGACGGCGTTGCCGACGCTGCCAACATTTCCTGCACCAAGTCGACGACGCCGGGGCAGGACCCGCAGACCGGCACGACCTACACGCGCTGTCAGGAGCCGCTCACCGCATCGCTCTGTACCGCCCTGAAGAAGCGCGGCGTCCAGATCGCGGTGCTGTACACGACCTATTTGGCGCTGCCGACCAACAGTTGGTACATGAGCTGGATCGATCCGTTTAACGCGGGGCCTTACGGTCCGTCGCCGAACAGCGAGATTGCTGCCAACATGCAGGCCTGCGCATCGCCGGGATTTTATTTCGAGGTCAGCCCGACCGATGGCATCTCGCAGGCGATGACGGCGCTGTTCCAGAAAGTCGTGCAGTCGGCGCGGCTGACCAAATAGCTCAGACGCGCACGGCGGGGGCAGGGCGGGCCAGCGCGAAGGCGATCTCGATTTTTGTGCCCTGATGAGTCGCGTCGTGCGCGATGCTGGCGCCGAGTTTATCCGCCATCGCCTTAACGATGCGCTGGCCGAGGCCGGTCGAGCCGGGCGCGCGCACGCCGCTGTAGCCAATGCCGTCATCCTCGACCGAGATGATCGCGCTGTCGGCTCCCTGGGCTTTCAGACCGACGCGGATCGGCCCCGAACTGTCGGGATAGGCGTATTTGATGGCGTTCATCACCAGTTCGTTGACGATGACGCCAACGGCGATGGCGCGGTCCGGCTCGGTTTCGACCGGATCGGTGACGACGGTGAGTTGCGCCAGTTCGTCGCTTTCGGCGGAGACGCGGAGATCGTCGACCAGCGCGCTGAGATACTGATCGACCGCGACCGACTGCACGTCGGCGGACGTATAAAGCCGGCGATGGACCTGAGCGACCGCCAGCACGCGTTTGACCGCCTTGGTGAGTGCCGCTTTGACCTCGGTGTTGGGGTCGCCGTTGCCCTGCATCTGCAACAGCGAGGCGATGATCTGCAACGAGTTGCCCACGCGGTGGTTGACCTCGCGCAGCAGCATGGCGCGCTCGATGGCCAGCGCCTCGAACCGGTCCCGCGCTTCGCGCACCTCGGCCTCGGCGATTTCCCGGGCGCGCCGCGTGCGCATGGTGTCCACCGCGGCCTGCAACGCCGCCTGGAGGAGGTAGATGAAGTCGCCGGTGACGTCCTTGATGACGTAGTCGAAGGCGCCGGCCTTCAGCGCGGCCACCGCCATGCGGCTGTCCTGCGTGCCGGTGACGATGATCACCGGCGGATGGTTCGGCATTTGATTGATGCGCTCGATGGTCGCGATGCCGTCGAGGCCCGGCATGTAGAGATCGACGGCGACGACGTCGAATTCCTGCGCGGCTAACTCTTTCAACCCGCTCTCGCCGTCGGCCGCGGTGACGACTTTGATGCCCTCCCGGCCAAGGCCGCGCGAGACCAGCGTGCGCAGGCCTTCGTCGTCGTCGATATAGAGAACGTTACGCGGCATGTGCCTCTGTATGGCTCAATCGGGTGCGGGAACCTGGATGACCGAGAAGAACAGGCCGAGTTGGCGGATGGAATGCGCGAAGTTTTCGTAGTTCACCGGCTTGGTGATGTAGACGTTGCAGCCGAGGTCGTAGCAGCGCTGGATTTCAACAGCGTCGTCAGTGGTGGTCAGCACGACAACCGGGATGCGCTTGAGATGCTCATTGCTCTTGACCCGCTTGAGGATGTCCACGCCGGTCATATCAGGCAGATTGAGATCGAGCAGGATCAGCAGCGGCTTGCCTTTGTTCGACGCGCCGGTGCCGTCGACCCCGAACAGGAAATTTACCGCGTCGGTGCCGTTGGTGAAGGGCAGGATCTTGTTGTTGACGCCGGCGCGCCGGATGTTCTTTTCGATCAGGCGGGCGTGACCTTCGTCGTCCTCGACCATCACGATTTCAACGGGCAACTCAGCCATCTTGCTGTTCATGCAGCACTCCTTTTTTCAACCGACCAGCGCCGCGGCAATGTCACCGTAAAGGTGGAGCCTTTGCCGAGCTCTGAACTCAACGTCATCGTGCCGCCAAGACGCCGTACCAGCGCCCTGACATGGGCCAAACCGATACCTTCGCCGGGC
>CAITEM010000342.1 GCA_903891395.1 uncultured Hyphomicrobiales bacterium
CGCCGGCCAGGTGCTCTTGACGCTGGGCGACACCGAGGAGCGCCGGCGTTATCTCAACGCGCGCTCGTCCATCGACAAGCTGTTGGAGTGGCGCTCGGTGCCGGTGATCAACGAGAACGACACTGTCGCCACCACCGAAATCCGTTATGGCGACAACGACCGGCTCGCCGCGCGCGTCGCCACCATGATGAGCGCCGATCTCTTGGTGCTGCTGTCCGACGTCGATGGGCTTTACGACAAGCCGCCGTCGACCGGCGACGCCAAATTGGTACCGGTGGTGCCGCGCATCACGCCGGAGATCGAGGCGATGGCCGGCGTCTCCGAGTCGGAAACGTCGCGCGGCGGCATGCTGACCAAGATCGAGGCCGGCAAGATCGCCACCACCGCCGGCACGCATATGGTGATCGCGTCGGGGCGCGTGCCGCATCCGCTCAAGGCGATCATCGACGGCGGCGCCTGCACCTGGTTCCTGACGCCGGCCAATCCCGTCACCGCGCGCAAGAAATGGATCGCCGGCTCGCTCGAGCCGCGCGGCGCGCTGATGATCGACGAAGGCGCGGTGAAAGCCTTGCGCATCGGCCGCAGTCTGTTGCCCGCGGGCGTCGTCAAGGTCGAGGGCGCGTTTACGCGCGGCGATGCCGTGATCGTGCGCGGGCCGGACGGCGCCGAAGTCGGCCGCGGCCTGATCGCGTATGATGTCGACGATGCGGAAAAGATCAAAGGCCGCTCGTCAGCCGACGTGCTGCTGATCCTCGGCTATACCGGGCGCACCGAGATGATCCACCGCGACGACCTCGTGATCGGCGGTCACTAAGCGTGGAACTCAGGCGCGCCGCGCGCGTTGTTTGAGCACGGCGCGACGCAGATACTTCCAGTCCCTGACTCAGACGCGGATTTCTCTGGCGTAAAGTTTGAAGACCTTGAGGCGATTCACCGATCGCCCGTTAACCCCAGCCCACCGGAGGCTGGGGTTTCCGCGTGGAGCCGCGGTCGGCCATTGGCCCACCGCCGTGCCCGGATCAGACCGGCCGGGACTGTTCTGCGACCGTCTTGCGCACCCGGCGCAAGGTCCCCGAACCGCGGGCTGACAGCCGGACGAGTGTGCCGTCAGGGAACTCAATGAACCGCTTGAACACCTGCACTTCGCCGGCGCCGGCCGGACGCCCCTCGATGACGAATTTGGTCCCAATCGGGAACCGGCTTGGAAGATCCTGCGGCTTACGCGCGTTATGACGGCTCATTTTACTGCCCTCTGTGGACGGAGGTACCTTGGCAGCCCAACGTGAAGGCCCCGTGGTACGTTTCGACCGGTGGCGGTTTATCCACGATATCCCCAGGTACCGGCAGGACACACCCGGCGAGGGGCTATCTCGCCGCCGGAACCCCGACGTGGTAGGAAAACCACCCCAAACCGGGGTGTTAGGGTGGGCCATACGGCTTTAGGACAATGACCGCGCCGCTGAAGAGCATCGAAGGGACCGGGGATATCGCCGCCGTCATGGCCGATATCGGCCGTGCCGCGCGCGCCGCCGCCCGTATCCTGGCGCTGGCGCCGGCCGCGCAAAAGGACCGTGCCCTCGATCTGATGGCCGCCGCCGTCCGCGCGCACAAAGCCAAAATTCTTGCCGCCAACGCCGACGATCTGACCGACGCCCGCGCCGCGGGTCTCACCGGCGCCGTGCTCGATCGCCTTGCGCTCGACGACACGCGCGTCGAAGGCGTTGCCGTCGCGATCGAGGCCGTGCGCGCGCTGAAGGATCCGGTCGGCGTCGTCACCGAATCCTGGACGCGGCCGAACGGCATGACCATCGAACGCGTCCGCGTGCCGCTGGGCGTCATCGGCATCATCTATGAGGCGCGACCCGGCGTCACCGCCGATGCCGCCGCCCTGTGCCTGATGGCCGGCAATGCC
>CAITEM010000343.1 GCA_903891395.1 uncultured Hyphomicrobiales bacterium
ACTTTGCTCTTGTCGGTTTCTTTACGACCCGCCACGTAATCGAACGCGGCCTTGCCCGGCACTTCATAATCCCAACGGCTCGGGATCTTCTGGATGCGCAACGCTTCGCCCTGACCGGGGCCGTCGATGGCGAGGGTGTTGTAGCCACGGCGGGCGAATTCGAGGCCGCAGAACAGCGAGCTCATTTCCTTGCAGTTATCGAGGCCGTCGAACACCACGACCGTCGGTGCCGGACCGGTGACGCCCTGCGCCTTGACGAAATAGGCCGGCAGCGTCGTGTTCTCGTACGGCACGTCGACACGTTCGAAATCCGGGTAGCGGATCGGGAAGCCCTTGTTGAAGTACTTCAGCGCGTTGGCGTAGATCGACGACTTCAACTCGCCCGGATAAACCATGCGCTCGCCGGTGTAGTAGTAATAGCCTGCACGCATGTAGTAGTCGCCGGCGGTGAGCTTGAAGCCTTTGGCTTCCGCTTCTTCGCCCAGTTTGGCGACGTGATCGGCCATCGCGCACCATTCCTGGTACCACGCGTCCTTGTCGGTCGGATCGTTGCCGCGCTCGATCAGCTTGATGCCGATGCGCTCGATTTCGCCGATGGCGACGACGCCATAGGGCGCCATGCCCTTGGTCACCATGGTTGCGTTCGACCATGAAAAATTCTTGCCGAAGTGCGCGGTCCAGTTGTTGTTGGTCATAATGCTTTCTTTCCAGGTCCAGTCGTGAAACAGGGCCGGCTCGTGCGAGCCAGCCCTGTGAATGTGTGCGGCGTGAATTTATTGCGGCTCGATGCCGGCTTCCTTGATCACCTTGGTCCAGCGCTCGAGGTCTTCAGCCAACATCTTGGCGAAGGCTTCCGAGGTGCCGCCGACAGGGTTCATACCCTGCTTCTCGAATTCAGCGACGACATCGGGCGCGGCAACGGCCTTGAGAACCGCTCCGCGCAACTTTGCGATCACCGGCTTCGGCGTGCCGGGTGTCGCCAGCAGACCGAAGTAGTTGTAGGCCTCGAAATCCTTGAAGCCGGACTCGATCATGGTCGGCACGTCGGGGAGCGCCGGCGAACGCTTGGCGCTGGTGACGGCGAGACCGAGGACGCCGCCACTCTTCACCTGCGGCACCTGCACCGGCAGAGCGTCGAACATCGCGTCGATGTGGCCGCCGAGCAGGTCGGTCAGCGCATTGGCCGCGCCCTTGTACGGCACGTTGATGATGGTCACGCCGGTGCGCAGGCGGAACAACTCGGCCGCCAGTGACAGCGAGCTTCCAGCGCCGCCGCCGGAGCCGAAGCTCAGTTTGCCCGGATTGGCTTTGCCGTAGGCGACCAGTTCGGCAACGGTCTTGACCGGTAGCGTCTTGCGCGCGGTGAGGATGAAGGGGCCTTCCGAGACTTCCGCAATCGCCTCGAGCTTGCGGATGTCGTAGGCGAAGTCCTTGCGCCCCGGCTGCGTCACCGTGGTGCTGGCCGAGATCATGAAGATGGTGTGGCCGTCCGGCTGCGCGTTGGTGACCTCGCGGTAGGCAGGCTCGAAGAACGCGCCGGTGCGGTTTTCGACCAGGACAGGGACGCCGAGATCGGCGGACATTTTCTGCGCGATGATGCGCGCGGTGACGTCGGTGGCGCCGCCGGCAGCGACGCCGACGATCATGCGGATGGGCTGGCTGCCGAAGTCCTGCGCGTAAGCCGGCGTCGCGGCGAATGCCAGCGCCGCGAGCGCGAATGCCTTTAGGTTGTATTTCATCACGTCCCCCACCTTTAATTTCGCGTTGTAACGCGTTGTTGCGGACATCGCTACTGATCGCTCCGTAAGCGGTCAATGGCATGGCCTGCATTGCACGGTGCCGCGATTTGCACGGCTTGCCTGCCTTCTAGGTAAGCCGCTGCTGCACCCAGCGCGATGCGGCAAAGAGCCCGCGGTCGTCGCGCCGCCGCGCAACCAGTTGCGCACCGACCGGCATGCCGTTGGGTCCCTTGAACACCGGCAAAGTGATCGACGGCACGTGCAGCACCGTCCAGTACTGGAACACCGGTACGCCGGCAAAGGCGTTCCAGCCGACAGGCGCTTCGCCGAGCGCCGCCGCGGTCAGCAGCACGTCGTAATCGCCGAACATGGCATCGACGCTCGCGCGGCAGCGTTCCGCGACCGCCTTCATTTCGTAATAAGTCTCGAGCGAGCAATCCAAGCCGTCTTTGATGCGGCCGTCGCGCAGCGTCTCGCTGATTTCGTTCCAGTGGTGTTCGATTTCCCACGTAAAAGTACGCGCGAATTCGAAGCTGGTGATCCAGCGGTGCACCCCGGTGAGGCGAGCGAAGTCCGGCGGCATCTCGACGTCGCCGACCTCGGCGCCGGCGCGCGCCAGCGTCTGCGCCGCGTCCTCGAGACTCTTGCGTGTCGAGGGTTCGACGGCATCCCAACTGGGCGTGCGGCAGAAGCCGATGCGTGGCGGCCGTGCCGGCGTCTCCACCGCGACGGGCGGCACGCCGAGCATCACGTCGCGATAGAGCGCCACATCCTCGACCGACCGCGCCAGGATGCCGAGCGTATCGACGGAGGCGGACGCTTCCATCACGCCATGCAGCCGCATGTCGCCGAAGGTCGGCCGGTAGCCGAGGATGCCGCAGAACGACGCCGGCCGCGTCGTCGAACCGGTGGTCTGCGTGCCGATCGCGATTGGCACCATGAAGTCCGCGACGGCAGCGGCCGAGCCGCTCGACGAGCCGCCCGGCGTTCGCGTCAGGTCATGGGGATTGCGCGTCGGGCCGGGATGCAGATTGGCGAACTCGGTCGTGACTGTCTTGCCGAGCAGAATGCCGCCGGATTTGCGCGACAGCGCGACGCAGGCCGCGTCGCGTTCCGGCTGCCGGCCGCGATGGATCGGCGTGCCCCATTCGGTCGGCATGTCGGCGGTGTCGATGATGTCCTTGACGCCGAACGGCACGCCGGCCAGCGGACCCGACGCGCCCTTGCGGTCCAGCATCTTCGCCGCGGCGATCACCTGATCGGCGGCACAATACGACCATGCGTGCACGTCCGGCTCACGTTCGGCGATCCGGTCGAGGCAGGCGCGGGTGACGTCCTCGCAGGACACGTTTCCCCGGTTGACGGCCGCCGCGATATCGCTGGCGGTCCATTCATTCAGCGGTACGGGCATGGATCGGAGACCGAAGTTCAGGGCGGGGCGCGCCGCTGAACTTGCACGGAACTATTCTGCCGCGCAATGCACGGGTTACGCGAAGCTTGGCGTCTAGAAGCCGAAAAGACGCGCCGGATTGTCGACCAGGATGCGCTGGCGTTGTGCCGCGTCCGGCGCCCACACGGCCAGCGCATCGAGCAGATCGCCGTCGTTGGGCATCGGCTTGTATTGCATGACGTGCGGCCAGTCCGAACCCCAGATGACGCGGTCGGGCGCCGCCGCGATGGCGGCTTGCGCCATGTCGGTGACGTCCGGATAGGGGAAGCTGTCGTGGGTGCTCAACCGCGATGGGCCGGTCAGCTTCACCCAGAAATAACCGTCACGGAGCAACGCCAAAAATTCTTGATAGCCCGGATGGGTCAGGCCGCCCAAGGCGATTTTAGTGTAGCCGATATGGCCGACCGACAGCGGCACGCAGATTTTCTTCGCCAGCCCGCGCAAGTCCGGAAAGCTTTCGACGTGCACCAGCAATTCGATGTGGAATCCGAGATCGCGGATGCGCTCGGCAATCCCGCTCAAGCCGTCGAGCGAACCGAACGGGTTGCCGCCTTTGTCGACGAGGTTGACGCGAATCCCGCGAATCCCGCCGTCCTTCAACCTCGCCAATTCTTTGTCGGTGATGTCGGCGCCGACGGTGGCGATGCCGCGCAGATTTTTCGGGTCGGTCGCGATGGCGTCAAGCACCGGATTGTTGTTGATGCCGTGCACGCTCGCGGCGACCACGACCCCGCGCTGAATGCCGAGCGTCTTATGCATGACGCGAAGCTGGCCGATGGTGGAATCCGGCGGCGTGTACGAGCGCTCCTGCTGATAGCCGTAGCGCGCGGCCTCGAAGACGTGAGCATGGCAATCGGTCGCGCCCGGCGGCACCGCGAAGTGCGGCGCGTGTGGGTTGGCGTCCGGGGCGGGGCAAAACGGCGCTTCGTTCATAATTTATTCGGCCTTGATGTGTGCGTCCTGGATTACTTTTTTCCAGCCCGCGGTTTCGGTTTTGATGCGTTCGGCCATTTCCGCCGACGTGCTGGGAATGGGCGCCAGCCCTTCGCGGTCCAGCGTCTTGATGACCTCGGGATCGGCGAGCGCCTTCACCAGTTCTTTCTGTAACGTCGCGACGACCGTGTCCGACACGCCGGCGGGCGCCAGCAGGCCGTACCAGCTCGTTACGTTGAAACCAGGCAGGCCGGTTTCGTCGAGCGTCGGTATCTCGGGCAGTTGCGGCGACCGCTTCAGCGACGCGACGGCCAAAGGCCGCAGCAGGCCGGCCTGAATGTTTGGCAGCGTCGAGGCGATCGAGCCGAAGTAATATTGCGCGTCGCCGGCCAGCACGGCGAGCACCGCAGGCCCGCCGCCTTTGTAGGGAATGTGCACGGTGTCGATGCCGGTGCGCGACGCAAACAGCGCACCCGCCATATGCAGCGGGCTGCCCACGCCGGCCGAGGCATAATTTAGCGTGCCGGGATGCGCCTTGGCGTAATCGATCAAGTCCCCGGCGGATTTCGCGGGTAGTTTCGGGTTGGTCACAAGCACATAGCTGCCCTCGGCGAGCAGGCTGATCGGCGTCAGGTCTTTCTGAATGTCGACGGTGCTATCGGGATAGAGCGATGGGTTGACCGTCAGCGTGCCGTTGAAGCCCATCAGCAGCGTGTAGCCGTCGTTGGCCGATTTCGCCACGATCGCGGTGGCGAGATTGCCGGCGGCGCCCGGCCGGTTGTCGATGACGATGTTTTGGCCGAGGTCGTCCGACATTTTCTTGCCGAGGATGCGCGACACCGCGTCGGTGCCGCCGCCCGGCGGGAACGGCAGGATCAGATGGATATAGCGTGTCGGATAATCCGCCGCGGCGGCGCCTGTCGCATAGGCGGACGCCACGATGCCCAGCGCCAGGGCCTGGCGGCGCGTCATGTCGAAAGGCGAGGCACTCACCACGATCTCCTTAAGCCAGCCGCATCAGGTCGAACAGCACACCAACGTCCGTGAGCTCGTCGAGTTTCCACAGTTGCGCCGCCAAGGCGTCGGTGCGCGCGCGCGACAGCACCGGATCGGCAAGACCGTGGAATTTCTCCTCGATCTCGGTGTCCGACATGAAGTTTTTGGAGTGGCCGCGGTGATACTCGACCCGCACGGCTTCGGTGCGGCCATCCTTCAGCGTCACGTCGAGGTCGCACAGCATGGCTTCCGGCTCGCGGCTGTTGGCTTCTTCAGAGACGCTACATTCGATGCGACTCACCAGCTCCAGCAACGCCGGATCGTGCAGATAGGGATCGTCGAAATGCTCGGTCTTGATGACGCCGTACATCAGCGCGATGCCGGCGGTATAGGGCATGCTGTGGTCGGCCGACTCGCGGTTCGGCGGCCGCCATTTTTCCGGATCGCCGGCCATCATGCTGACCGCGGTGTGCAGCGTCTTGACCTGCACTTTGGCGATGTTCTTGACGTCGCCGACGCGGCCGCGCGCCTGGATCGCGGCGTCGACCACCGACTGCGAATATTGCCCGAGCGGATAGCGTTTGATCAGGCAGTCCATGATCTTGAATGGCTGGCCCTTGCCGCCGAACGGCGCCAGTTCGAACGGCCGCTGACTCACCGCCTTGAAATAGCCGGCGCGGCCCTCGAAAGCCGGCGATGGTCCGGTCATGCCGCGCTTGGCCAATTGCGTGGCGAAAATCGCGTTACGGCTGGCATTGGCGTAGGCGCAGCCCTTCCACATCGACACATTGCCGATGCGCGTCTGGTACAGCGCGACATTGGCCGCGACCGTCAGGTTGAGCGCTTCCAGCATCTGCGCCTGCGTCAGGCCGAGCACCCGCGACGTGCCGAGCACGCTGGCCATGGCGCCGATGGTGACGTGGTCGAACCCCATCGGCTTGATGTTGAGCGTGTCGCACATCCGCCCGAAGATTTCGTAGGCGATCACCGTAGCGACGATCAGGGTCTTGCCGTCGGCCTTGGCGACTTCGCCGGCGGAGACGATGGCGGCGATATTGTCGCTCGGATGGCCGGCCTCCTTGCCGATATAGCCGTCATTGAAATCGAGATAGCGCAGCATCGCGCTGTTGGCGAACACCGCAAGATCGAGACTGGTCCGCTCACCGCTGCAGAAGATGCTGGCCGGGTGTTGGCTCGTGACGTCGCGCGCCATATCGCGCGCGATTCTCACTGGCTCGCTGTCATAGCCGCCGAGCGCGCAGCCGAAGCTGTCGACGAAAAAGCACTTAGTGCGGTGTACCACGTCGGCTGGCAGATCCTCGTACCGCAGGGTCGCCGCGTATTCGCTCATGCGTTCGGCGATGGTTGGTGCGCCCGGCGTTGTCGCTTCCATGTGATTTCCTTTGGCGCTTTGCTCTAGCGCTTCTCGATGCCGGCTTTGTCGATGACCTGTGCCCATTTGGCGACGTCGCTCTGGATGCGCTTGCGCAGATCGTCCGACGTCATGCTGCGGGCATCCATGCCAGCGGCGTTGGAGAATTTCTGCACCTCCGGCGATTTCAGCGCTTCGCCGACGGCGGCGTTGAGCGTGGCGACGATTTCGGCCGGCGTCCCGGCCGGCGCCGCGAGCCCGTTCCAGCTCGTCACTTCGTAGCCGGCGACACCGCTCTCGATCACCGTCGGCGCGTTCGGCAGATTGCTGGCGCGCGCGCTACCGGTGGTGGCAAGCACGGTCATCTGGTCGTTGGTGATCGAAGACTGGAAGCCGACGTAATATTCGAAGGCGGCGTCGACGTCGCCGCGCAGCACGGCGTTGGCGAGTTCGGGCGTGGTCTTGTACGGCACGATGGTGACGTTGATGCCGGCCAGCGTGCGAAACAGTTCGGCCGACAAATTCTGCGCGCTGCCGGCGTTGATGGTGCCGAAGTTCAGCATGCCGGGCTTCGCCTTGGCGGCCGTGATCACGTCCTGGATGTTCTTGTAGGACGAGCCGGCCTTGGTCGTGATCACCAGTCCGTAGGAGGCGGTGGTCGAGATCGGGATGAAGTCGGTCTCGATATTGTAGGGCAGGGTCTTGAACAGCGCCTTGGCGATGGTCAGCCCGCCGCCGACCATGACCAGCGTGTAGCCGTCGGGCGCGGCGTCCTTGGCGCCCTGCATGCCGACCACGCCGCCGGCGCCGGGCCGGTTCTCGATGACGAACTGCTTGCCGAACCGCTCGCTCATGTTCTGCGCCACCATGCGCATGGTGACGTCGGCAATGCCGCCGGGACCGTAGGGCACGATGATGCGCACCGGCTTCGACGGATAGGTGTCGGCGCGCGCCGGGGCCGCGACGCTCAGCGCCAGCCAGAGCCCGCAGGTGGCGGCAACGGCGCATCGCACCAGGCGGGCGGCGGATTTAACGGACATTATCTGTTCCTCATGGGCCTTCTGGGCGCGTTCGGCGCGGACACTAGGAAGCCGGCGCCGCCCTGACAATATGTTTGGCGCGCCCGGCGCAGCGTGGAACGGCGTGGCCAGGCCGCTTTACGGCCTCCGCTGGGTGCTCTAGGCAAGGCGGCCTGCAAATACCGCCTCCAGTGCCGGAAATACCCATGAGCACCATCGACATCCATCCGCACATCATCTCCACCGATACCGTGCGCTATCCCCGCGCTCCGCTGGGCGGCAAGCAGTCGGACTGGTCGGCCACGCGTCCGGTGTCGATGGAGCAAATGCTCGCGGCGATGGACGAGGCCGGTGTCGACAAGGCCGCCATCGTGCAGGCCTCGACCTGTTACGGCCATGACAATTCCTACGTCGCCGACGCCGTCGCCGCGCATCCGGAGCGTTTCACCGGCGTGTTCTCGGTCGACATCATGGCGCCCGACGCCGCGGAGAAGATGAAGCATTGGTTGGGCAAAGGCCTCACCGGCCTGCGCCTGTTCACGTTCGGCAGCACCATGTCGGAGCAGGCCAACTGGCTCGACGATCCGAAATCATATGCCGGCTGGACCGCAGCCGGAGAACTCGGCCTCTCGGTGTGTCTGCAGATGTCGGCCAAGGCCATCCCGCAGGCGGCCAGCATGGCCAAGCGCTTCCCGAACGTGAAGGTTCTGCTCGATCACTGCGCGCGCCCGTCGCTGGAAGACGGGCCGCCTTACGCCAATGCACAGAGCCTGTTCGATCTGGCGACGGTGCCGAACATCTATCTCAAGCTGTCGCCGCGCGTGTTCAGTGCATGTCGCAAGGGCAAGGCGACGCCGGAAACGTTCTTCCAGAAGCTCGTCGCCGAATTTGGCGCGCAGCGTTTGGCATGGGGCTCGAATTATCCGTCAAGCGAAGGCACGTTGCCGGGCATGCTGAAGGTCGCGCGCGACAGCCTCGCCAGCCTGTCGAAGGCCGACCAGGAATGGATTTTTGCCAAGACCGCGCAGACGATCTATCCCGTGCTGGCGGACTAAGGAGACAACGATGGCTGACAAAACCAAGCTCTTCACGCTGCTCGGCAATTATCCGACCGCGGCGGCGATCCGCAACGGCGGCATCAAGTCCGACCTGGTCGAATTCGACATCGCCGACGTCAAAGTGTCGAACACCGCCTTCAAGCCGCTGGTGCGCGAGGCCAAGTTCGATCTCGCCGAAATCGCCATCGTCACGTTCCTGCAAGCTAAAGCCTACAACAAGCCTTACGTGCTGATGCCGGCGACGGTGGTCGGCCGCGGCCAGCATCACAACATCGCCTACAACCCCGAGCGGGGTGCACTGAAGGCGTCAGACC
>CAITEM010000344.1 GCA_903891395.1 uncultured Hyphomicrobiales bacterium
CCGCATGGCCAACCGCGGCAAGATTCCGCTCGAGCTGATCGAAGTGCAGACCGGCAGCTATCTCGGCGAAGACGACATCGAGCGCATCGAGGACGTTTACAAGCGGACCTGAGTTCGTTCGTGTTTATATGATCTTGCGCGCCGTCAAAACCTCGATCACTTCGTTGGCCAGACTGTCGGCGTCTTTGACGCCGGCCATCAGATGCAATTCGGCCTGTTCCGGCGTTTCATAAGCCTGATCGACGCCGGTGAAATTCTTGATCTCGCCGGCGAGCGCACGCCGGTACAGGCCTTTTGGGTCGCGCGCGATGCATTGCTCGATCGGCGTATCGACGAAGACTTCGAGGAAGTCACCGGCCACGATTAATTCGCGCGCCATGCGCCGTTCGGCGCGGAAGGGCGAGATGAACGAGCACAACACCACCAGCCCCGCGTCGGTCATCAGTTTCGCCACTTCGGCGACGCGGCGGATGTTCTCGACGCGGTCGGATTCCGTGAAGCCGAGGTCGCGGTTCAGGCCGTGCCGGACATTGTCGCCGTCGAGCAACACGGTGTGGATGCCGCGCCCGTGCAGGCCCGCCTCGACCAGATTGGCGATCGTCGACTTGCCGGAACCCGGCAGGCCGGTGAACCACAGCACCGCCGGCTTGTGATGCATCAGCGCCGAACGTGCCGCCGTGCTGACGGCCTGGTCCTGATGATGAATATTGGTGGCGCGCCGCAAAGCGAAATCCAGAGTGCCGGCCGCGACCGTCTCGTTGGAATAACGGTCGATGAGGATGAAAGCGCCGGTCTCGCGGTTCGCCGCGTAGGCGTCGAACGCCACGGCGCTGGCCGTCGACACGTTGCAAACGCCGACTTCGTTCAAAGCCAGAGTCTTGGCGGCGAGCTTGGACAGCGAGTTGATATCGATCCGATGCTTGAGGTCCGTGACCGTTGCCCCCAGCGTGCGGTGGCCGATCTTCATCAGATAGGAACGGCCGGGAAACAGCCGCTCGTTCGACATCCAGAACAGGTGCGCGGCGAACTGGTCGCTCGTCTGCGGCCGGTCGCGCGCCGCCACCAGCATATCGCCGCGGGCGACGTCGATTTCGTCGGCCAGCGTCAGCGTCACCGAGTCACCGGCGGCGGCGCTATCGACGTCGCCGGACGGGCCGATGATCGACGCCACGCGCGTCACCCGCGCCGACGGCAGCACCGCGATTTCGTCGCCGCGCGCGACCCGGCCGCTCGAAATCGTGCCGGCAAAGCCGCGGAAATCGGAACTGGCGCGATTGACCCATTGCACCGGCATGCGTAGCGGCTTGGCGGCGCGGTCGTCTTCGACATCGACGGTTTCGAGATGCTCCAGAAGATGCGGCCCGCCATACCAGGGCATGCGCGCACTCGCCGACGATACATTGTCGCCATAGCGCGCCGAGATCGGAATGGCCTTGATTTCCCCGAAGCCGAGGTCGCGTGAAAAGCTGAAAAACGCTTCGACGATTCCGTCAAAAACCGTTTGATCGAAATCGACCAGGTCGATCTTGTTGACGGCGAGCACCACGGAACGGATACGCAACAAGCTGGCGATCACGGCGTGCCGGCGGGTCTGGGCCAAAAGGCCCTTGCGCGCATCGACCAGCAGCACCGCGAGGTCGGCATTGGACGCACCAGTCGCCATATTGCGCGTGTATTGCTCGTGGCCCGGCGTGTCGGCGGCGACGAAGGCGCGGCGCGGTGTCGCAAAATAGCGATAGGCGACGTCGATGGTGATGCCTTGCTCGCGTTCGGCCTCAAGGCCGTCGAGCAGCAGCGCGTAGTCATGATCCACACCCGTGCTGCCGAACTTCTTCGAGTCGCGGCCGAGCGAAGCCAGTTGGTCGTCGAAAATCAGGTTCTGCTCGTAGAGCAGACGCCCGATCAAAGTCGACTTACCGTCGTCCACCGAACCGCACGTGAGAAAGCGCAGGGCCGGACGCGTGGCGATGCCGGCCTGCGCGGCAGCGTTGAGAACGGAGGCCGATGCGGGTTCATGCATCAGAAATAGCCCTCACGTTTCTTGGCTTCCATCGACCCGGGCGAGTCGTGATCGATCAGCCGGCCCTGCCGCTCTGACATCGACGAGCCACGCATCTCTTCGATAATGGCGTCGAGCGTGTCGGCGCCGGACAGCATTGCCCCGGTCAACGGGTAGCAGCCGAGCGTGCGGAAGCGCACCCGCATCATTTTCGGCGCCTCGCCTGGCAACAGCGGCAGGCGGTCGTCGTCGCGCACGATCAGCATGCCGTCGCGCTCGACCACCGGGCGCTGCGCGGCAAAATACAGCGGAACAACCAGGATATTTTCGGCGCGGATGTAGTCCCACACGTCGTATTCGGTCCAGTTAGACAAAGGAAAAACGCGCATCGATTCGCCGGGCTTGATCCGGGTGTTGAACAGCTTCCACAGTTCAGGCCGCTGGTTGCGCGGGTCCCAGGCATGGTTCGTCGAGCGATGCGAAAAGACACGCTCCTTGGCGCGGCTTTTCTCCTCGTCGCGACGCGCGCCGCCGAAGGCAGCGTCGAATTTCCATTTGCCGAGCGCCTGCAACAGCGCTTCCGTCTTCATCACCTGGGTGTGGATGCCCGCACCGGAGGCGATGGGTGAAATGCCGCGCGCGATGCCGTCGTCATTGATATGAACCCGCAGATCGACACCGAGTCGGGCCGCGACCTGATCGCGAAACGCAATCATCTCGCGGAATTTCCACGTCGTATCGACATGCAATAAAGGAAACGGAAGCTTACCCGGATGAAACGCCTTCTGCGCAAGATGCAGCATGGCGCTGGAGTCTTTGCCGATCGAATACAGCATGACCGGATTGCTATATTCGGCGACCGCCTCGCGCATGATGTAGATCGCCTCGGCTTCGAGACGACGCAGGCGGATATTGTCGTAACGCCAACTCATGGACCATCCGAGATCGCCCCCGGTCGTTCCAACGCATTACTTCCGATCACGCGAGCAATCGGCGATTCAAATTCAGCCAGTTACGAAGAATAACCTCCGGTTGACTAGCGCGACAGAGCCCGGCGCACGGCGCCGATAATACGGTCCTGCGTCGGCTCGTCGAGATAGCCGTGCATCGGCAGGCTGATCACCTCGCCGGCCAGCCGCGCGCTAACGGCGACGCCGCCTTTGCCGACGGGATAGTGCTTGTAGGCCTGCTGCAAGTGCAACGGGATCGGATAATAGATCGCGGTGGGGATGCCCTCGGCCTTGAGCGCCGCCGCCAAGGCGTCGCGGCGACCGCCGGAAACACGCAACGTGTATTGCGCCCATACCGAGGTCATGCCGGCCGGCACCGTCGGCGTCGTAACGACATCGGAAAGCCCTTCGGCGTAGCGGCGCGCAACGCGGTCGCGGGCCACTATTTCGTCGGGAAATATCTTCAGCTTTTCGAGCAGGATGGCCGCCTGGATCGTGTCGAGGCGGGAGGCCAGGCCAATGCGCACATTGTCGTAGCGGTCGCTGCCGTGGCCGTGCATGCGCAGGCTGCGCATGACGTCAGCCATATCGGCGTCGTCAGTCATCACCGCGCCGCCGTCGCCGTAGCAGCCGAGCGGCTTGGCCGGAAAGAAACTGGTCGCGGTGGCGTGGCCGAAGCCGCCAAGCCGCCGATTGTTGAAGGTCGCGCCGAAGCCCTGCGCGGCGTCGTCCAGAATAAACAAGCCTTCCGCTTGCGCGGCGGCGGCAACGGCGCCGTGATCGGCCGCGAGCCCAAACAGGTCGACCGGCACCACCGCCTTCGGCTTGAGGCCGAGGCCTTTGGCGACGTCCACCGCGCCGGCGATGCCCTTGGCGTCGATGTTGAAGGTCGTTTCGTCGACATCGACAAAGATCGGCGTCGCGCCGACCAGCGCCGCGACTTCCGCGGTGGCGCAGAACGTGAAGGACGGACAGATCACGGCGTCGCCCGGCCCGATCTCGCGCGCGCGCAAAGCCAGCACCAGCGCATCGGTGCCGCTGGCGCAGGTGACGGCGTGCTTGGTGCCGCAAAAGGCAGCCAGTTCCGCCTCAAGGGTCCGCACTTCGGGACCGAGAATAAACTGGCCGTGGTTCAGAACGCGCGCGATCGCGGTATCGACGGCACCGACGAGGCGGCGGCGCTGCGCCGCCAGATCGATGAACGGAATGGTGGGTAGATCGGTTTTGATATTCATGACGAGGTCCGAATTAAAATGCCGCGATCAGCCGGTGACGGCGCGCGGGCCCTTGCGCGCAGGCGCGGCCGTGGCGGGGCGTGCGTCGAGGCACTGAATGGCGATGGCAAGACTGGCGACGCCCTGCTCGCCGGTGACCGCGGGCGGCGTCCCGGTGCGCACGGCACTGATGAAGGCCAGCAATTCGGCCCGCAGCGGTTCGGCGTGACCGACCGACAGATGGCGCATCGAGTAGCTGCCGTCTGGCTGGAAGCCGAAGCATTCGGTCACCTGCCGGGTAAGCAGATCGCCTTGCACGTATTTGCCGCGCGTCGCGACGATGACGTTGCGCGCTTTGAACGGCGTCAGCCAGTTGGTGTTGATGTGGGCCAAGACGCCGGAGGCGGTGCGGAATTGCAACAGCGCAATGTCCTCGCGCTCGGCAACTGCGCTGGACAGTTGCGGCTGCACGTCGACGATATCGCTGTCGGTGAACCAGCGGATCAGATCGATGTCGTGCACGGCGAGATCGATCACGACGCCGACATTCGACATGCGCGGTGGAAAGGGACCGACGCGGGTAATGGCGATGGACAGGATGTCTTCGCCGCGAATGGCGTCCTTGATCGCCTCGACCGCCGGATTGAAACGCTCGACATGGCCGACCATCAGCGTGACGCCGGCGCGCCGCGCGGCGGCGATGATTTCATTGCCCTCTTCCACCGACGAGGCGATCGGCTTTTCCACCATGACGTGGACGCCGCGCTCGATGCAGGCCAGCGCGATATCGCGGTGCAGATGGGTGGGGCCGGCGATGGTCACCGCGTCGAGTTTGAGGTTGAGCAATTCTGCAACCGTGGCAACGGCGCCGCAGCCCAACGTCTTTGCGACAAAGTCGGCTTGCTTGCGGTCGGGGTCGGCAACGCCGACCAGTTCGACGCCGGGCAAGCCGGCGAACACACGGGCATGATTGCTGCCCATGACGCCGACGCCGACGACGCCCACGCGCAAAGGTCGATCCGAACTCGGTACTGCAGCCTGCGTCATCGCTTAAAGACTTCCCCAGAAGATTAATAAGCCCCGCCATCACCTAGCATGCAGGGGCGCGGCTGGCGACCCTGCGGCAAAACACGGTGAACACGTTTTGAGTCAACGCGTTACAGGTATGCGGTTAGGCTTAGCCGGGCTGCGGGTCTTCGCTTTATTCGGCCGCGCGCGAGGCCGGTACGTCGAGCCGCAAGCCCGCCGCGATGGCGTCCTCGCGGAAGGATTGCACGGCGCCGAGCGACAGCTCCGCCCCCGACTTGGTGCCGAGCGTCGGCAGCTTCTTCAGCACGTCGGCCGGCGCGGTGATGATCTGGCAGCCCATGGCGTCGGCCTCGACCACGTTGAAAACTTCGCGGGTCGAGGCCCAGATGATTTCGACGTTCTTGGTCTGGCGCGAGCGCGCCACCGCGTCCTGCATGATCGGGCGGTAGTCGATGCCGAAATCCGCCAGCCGTCCGGCAAAGACCGAAACGACGGACGCCGCGCCGCCGTCGAGCGCCGCGATGCCACGCTCGGCCTGCTCCGATGTGAAGATCGCGGTCAAATTGATTTTGACACCGTCGCGCGACAGCGAGCGCACCGCGTCGTACAGGGTTTCGCCGCGCGTCGTCGTCACCGGCAGCTTGACGAACACGTTCTTGCCCCAGCCGGTGATGACCCGCGCCTGCGCGATCATCTCCGGGATATCGTCGGAGAAGACCTCGAACGAAATGTGCCGGTCCGGCACCGCGGCGACCAAGTCGCGGCCGAAGGCGGAATAATCGCTGACGCCTGCCTTCTTGAGCAGCGAGGGATTGGTGGTGAAGCCCGCAATCCAGGACTGCTTGGCCATGTCCATGATCTGCGCCTTGTCGGCGCCATCGGTGAACAGCTTCAATTTCAACTTGGCCAGGGTCGGGGCGGTCATGACGGTCCTAACTTCAGTCGGTTGTCTTCGTTCCGGGCCATTATATGGCGCAGAGCGCCACGATCCAACGCGCGGCTAGAGGCGGTGATAGGAGCGATACCATTCGATAAACCGGCCGATGCCCTCGCTAATGGGCGTTGCTGGCTTGAAATCGACGTCCCGCATCAAATCGTCGACGTCGGCATAGGTCGCCGGCACGTCGCCAGGCTGCATCGGCACCAGTTCGCGAATGGCTTTCTTGCCGAGTTTCTCTTCGAGCAGGCGCACGACCTCCAGCAATTCCACCGGATTGTTGTTGCCGATATTGTAAACGCGCCACGGCGCCGAACTCGAGCCGGGGTCCGGCGCGTCGCCCGAATAGTCGGGATTGCCGGACGGCGCGCGGCCGACCAGCCGTTCGATCGACTCCACCACGTCGTCGACATAGGTGAAATCGCGCCGCATGTTGCCGTGATTGAACAGCCGGATCGGCTCGCCCGCCGCAATCGCCTTGGCGAAAATCCACATCGCCATGTCGGGGCGGCCCCACGGCCCGTAGACCGTGAAAAAGCGCAAGCCCGTCGTCGGCAGCTTGAAGAGATGCGCATAGGAATGCGCCATCAGTTCGTTGGCCTTCTTCGACGCGCCGTAGAGGCTCAGCGGGTGATCGACGTTCTCGTGAATCGAGAACGGCATCTTGGTGTTCGAACCGTAGACCGACGACGACGAGGCGAACAAGAGATGCTTGCAGCCATGGTGGCGGCAGCCTTCGAGCACATTGGTGAAGCCGACGATGTTGGAATCGATGTAGGCGTGCGGATCGACCAGCGAATGCCGCACGCCGGCCTGCGCGGCGAGATGCACGACGTAGGGAAACCGGCGCTCGGTGAACAAGCGGGCCATGCCGGCGCGGTCGGCCAGATCGAGCCGCACGAATTCGAAGCCCTTGAGCTTGGAAAGTTCAGCGAGCCGCGCGTCTTTCAACGCCGGATCGTAATAGGCGTTCAGGTTGTCGAGGCCGACGACCGCCTTGCCGCTTTCCAGCAGACGGCGCGCGACGTGATAGCCGATGAAACCCGCGGCGCCTGTCACGAGGATGGGGCCGTCAGCCATGGTCGATATCCACTGTCATGACCTGCACTATAGCCGCCACAGCTCGACGCCGCCGGGTTTTTGCGTGCGGTCGAGCCTGGATTTGACGTCGAGCACGATGCCCTGCCCGCCCTTGAGCAGCCTGGTCATCATCGGCCAGCCGCCGGCAACGTAATCCTTATGCGCGACCGCCAGAATGACGGCGTCGGCCGGCGCCAGTTTGTCCACCGGCGTCAGCGTAATGTCGTATTCCGCGACCGCCTCTTCCGGCAGCGCGAAACTGTCGGAGACTTGCACGGTAACACCGGCGCTTTTGAGCGCGCGCGCGATATCGACCACCTTGGAATTGCGGATGTCGGGCACGTTCTCCTTGAACGTCAGGCCGAGGATCGTCACCGTCGCCTGGGCGCCACGCGCGCCCAAAGCGCGCATGCATTCCTGCGCGACGTGCGCGCCCATGCCGTCATTGATGTGCCGGCCGGCAAGAATAATCTCGGGACGATAGCCGGCCTTCTCGGCGCGGTGCGTGAGATAATAGGGATCGACGCCGATGCAGTGGCCGCCGACCAGGCCCGGCTCGAACTTCATGAAATTCCATTTGGTCGCCGCCGCCGCGAGTACGTCGCCGGTATCGATGCCGAGCTGGCGGAAGACGGCCGACAGTTCGTTCATGAAGGCGATATTGAGGTCGCGCTGCGTGTTCTCGATCACCTTGGCAGCTTCCGCCACCTTGATCGACGGCGCGCGGTGA
>CAITEM010000345.1 GCA_903891395.1 uncultured Hyphomicrobiales bacterium
CATGCAGGCGATGGACCAGATCATCAATTCCGCCGCTAAGACGCTCTATATGTCGGGTGGCCAGATGACGTGTTCGATCGTGTTCCGCGGCCCTAACGGCGCCGCCGCGCGCGTTGCCGCGCAGCATAGTCAGGATTACTCGGCCTGGTACTCCAGCGTGCCCGGCCTGAAGGTGATCGCGCCGTCGAACGCCGCCGACGCCAAGGGCCTGCTCAAGGCTGCGATCCGCGATCCCAACCCGGTTATCTTTCTCGAAAACGAAATTCTCTACGGCCACTCGTCGCCGGTGCCGAAGCTCGACGACTACATTGTGCCGATCGGCAAAGCCAAGATCGCCCGCGAAGGCAAGGACGTCACCATCGTCGCCTGGTCGATGGGCATGTCCTACGCCATGAAGGCGGCCGATGAGCTTGCCAAAGAGGGCATCGAGGCCGAAGTCATCGACCTGCGCACGCTCAAGCCGATGGACACCGAGACCATCATCGAATCTGTCAAGAAGACCGGCCGCGCCGTGACCGTCGAGGAAGGCTGGCAGCAGAACGGCGTCGGCGCCGAGATCGCCGCCCGCATCATGGAAAAAGCCTTCGATTATCTCGATGCGCCGGTGACCCGCGTATCGGCGAAGGACGTGCCGATGCCTTACGCCGCGAATCTCGAGAAACTCGCGCTGCCGTCGGTCGCCGAAGTCGTTGAAGCCGTCAAAGCCGTCACCTACCGGTAAGCGCGATATGGCCACCAACATCCTCATGCCCGCGCTGTCGCCCACGATGGAAAAGGGCAACCTCGCGCGTTGGCTCAAGAAGGAAGGCGACAAGGTCAAATCCGGCGACGTTCTCGCCGAGATCGAGACCGACAAAGCCACCATGGAATACGAGGCGACCGACGAAGGCACGCTGGCCAAGATCGTCGTTCCCGAAGGCACGCAGGACGTCGCGGTGAACTCGGTGATCGCCATCATGGCGGACGAGGGCGAAGACGCCAAGACGGCCGGGGCGAGCGCGCCGAAGGCTGAAGCCCCAAAAGCCGAGGCCAAGAAGGAAGAACCGAAAAAGGCTGAGGCCAAGCCTCCGGAAGCAAAGCCGGCCGAAGTGCCAAAGGCGCCGGCCAAGGCGGAAGCTCCCAAAGCCGAAGCACCCGTGTCATCAGGCGGCCGCGTGTTCGCGTCGCCGCTGGCCAAGCGCCTTGCGAAGGAGGCAGGTCTCGACCTCGCTCGCGTCTCCGGTTCGGGCCCGCATGGCCGCGTCATCGCGCGCGATATCGAGGATGCGAAATCCGGCAAAGGGCTGCGGACCGCCGCCGCGACGCCTGCGGCCGCCGTTGCCGGCGCAATTGCTCCGGCGATGTCGGACAAGCAGATTCTCGGGCTCTACGAGGAAGGCTCCTACGACACCGTGCCGCATGACGGCATGCGCCGCACGATCGCACAGCGCCTCACCGCCGCGGTGCAGTCGATGCCGACGTTCTACCTGACCATCGATTGCGACATCGGCAAACTCAGCGCCGCGCGCGAGGAGATCAACGCCGCCGCCGGCAAGAATAAAGACGGCAAGCCGGTCTACAAACTGTCGGTCAACGACTTTGTCATCAAGGCGATGGCGCTCGCTTTGCAGCGCATCCCCGAGGCGAATGTGAGCTGGACCGAAGCGGCCATGCTCAAGCACAAGCATTCCGATATCGGCGTCGCCGTGGCGCTGCCCTTCGGCCTGATTACGCCGATTATCCGCAATGCCGAGACCAAGTCGCTGTCGGCCATTTCAAACGAAATGAAAGATCTCGCCGCGCGCGCCAAGGCCAAGAAGCTCAAGCCGAACGAATATCAAGGCGGCTCGTCGTCGGTGTCGAACCTGGGCATGTACGGCATCAAGGACTTCACCGCCGTGATCAACCCGCCGCAGTCGTCGATCCTTGCGGTCGGCACCGGCGAGGAGCGTGCGGTGGTGCGCAACGGCGTCATCGTGCCGGCGACCATCATGAGCGTGACGCTGTCCTGCGATCACCGCGCCATCGATGGTGCGCTCGGCGCCGAACTCATCACGGCGTTCAGAAAGCTGATCGAAAATCCGGTGATGATGGTGGTGTGATCGCCATCCTCGTCATGCCCGGCACAAAGCCACGCCTGACGAATTGGACTACGAAGCCTTCGCCGCGCCTTCCGGCTTGAGCCCGCGCGCCTTGAACACTGCCGCCGCTTCCGGCGTGTGCAGGAAACGGATCAGCGCGTTCGCCGCGTCGGTTTCCTTGGTGCCCGCGCCAGGTCCCGCGGCGTAGGTCGTGATGTTGTTGATGTCGGCGGGCAGCGGCCCCACCATGTCGACGCCGCTCACCGCCAGCACTTCCGGTTCCTGCTGGATGGCCAGTTCGGCCTCGCCGCTGGCGGCGAAATTACCGGCATTGCCGCTTGCCGGCGGGTAGACCGTCTTGGCCTTGAGCTGGTCGGCGATGCCCATGCGCTCGATCAGCTTGGCGAAATAGACGCCGCTCGCGCCGCCGTGCTCGGGGTTGGAGTAGGAAATCGACTTGGCCTTCAGCAGCGCTGCCTTGAATGCGTCGGAGGTCGAAATGTCCGGCTTCGGCGCGCCCTTTTTGACCACAACGGCCATGCCGGAGGAGGCAAACACGGCGTCTGCGCCTTCTGTCGCCTTGCCTTCCTTGACCATGGCGTCGAGGCCCTGCTTGGTCAGCACCATCAGGTCGGCGGTCTCGCCGGCCTGGATACGCTTGACCAGCACGGCGGCGGTCGCCCAGGTAATATTGAGCTTGTGGCCCGAGGCCTTCTCGAATTTCGGGGTCAGTTCTTCCAAAGCCGCCTGCACGCCGATGGTGCTGAGCACCTTGACCTCTGCGGCGGTGGCGAAGCTGAGCTGCGCGGCCATAAAAGCCGCAACGGCCGCGATGCGGCCGAATGTCCTGGTCATAATGTCTCTCCCGGTTCGTTTTTTGGTTGGCTGAATTAGATGCCCGAATTGGGCTACAGTCTATGGGGGTGCGGCTTGATCGGCGCAGGCCCATATGAGAGACCGAAAGCCCAATTCGCGACCCGTCAGGTGGAGACTTTAAGTGGCCGATACCAATTTCGACGTCGTCATCATCGGCTCCGGCCCCGGCGGCTATGTCACCGCCATTCGCGCCGCCCAGCTCGGCTTCAAGACCGCGATCGTCGAGAAGGCCTATCTCGGCGGCATCTGCAACAACTGGGGTTGCATCCCGACCAAGGCGCTGCTGCGCTCGGCCGAGATCTACCACTACATGCAGCACGCCAAGGATTACGGACTGTCCGCCGACAACGTCTCGTTCGACCCGAAGGCCGTGATCGCGCGCTCGCGCGGTGTCGTGAAGCGGCTCAACGGCGGCGTCGAGTTTTTGATGAAAAAGAACAAGATCGCCATTATCTGGGGCGAGGCGACGCTGGACGCGCCCGGCAAG
>CAITEM010000346.1 GCA_903891395.1 uncultured Hyphomicrobiales bacterium
AGCGGGTTGGAAAAGAAGAATGGCGGCAGGACGACCCGGCCGAACAGCGGATAGGTCGTGAGCACGTGCCACAGCGCGATCGAAACGACCGCGACGAGAACCTGCAATGAAATGAGCGAAAAGCGCGACATCAAATTCGGGTCTCGCACTGAGAAGCCCCTCCCCCGTTGCCGGGGGAGGGAAACAGAAAGATCAGTAGGGGTTCTTGAATAGGCCGACGAGGCCGGCCGCGCCCTTGGTGTGGCCTTCCAGTTTCGCCAGCAATTCAAGCCGCGTCAGTCCGGCGGGCAAGGCCTTGACGTCGAGATCGGTCGCCACAAGGACGAAGGTGTAGTGATGCGGCGCGCCGGGAGGCGTGCACGGCCCCATATAATGGGTCTGCTTGGCGGTGCCGATGCCGCCGACATATTTGTCGGTGTTCTTGGTGGTCTCGCCTTCGGCAAACGACGTCACCGACGCCGGAATACCGTAAGCGTGCCAGTGATCGACACCGAGGCCGCCGCGGCCTTCCGGATCGGTCATGATGAGGGCGTAGCTGACGGTCCCGGCCGGCGGATTGGACCAGGACAATTGCGGCGAGACGTTTTCACCGACGCAATTCGGGTTGGCTTTGGTGTCGCCGGCCACCTTTTTCGGCATCAGCGTTCCGTCCTTGAACGACGAAGACGTCAACGTGAACGTATCGGCGGCGTAGGCGGAACCGCTCAGCAGCAGAATGCCGGCAGCGGCGGCGAGACTTTGACGAAGTCCAAACATTGCATTTCCTCCGGTTGGTTTCTTGGTTGTCATCTTGGTTCGTTTATTGGCAGTTCGTATCACCAACAATGCTAGCGCATAAAAAGTCCGCTCGCATCAGCCTCCTTCGGTTTGCTCGTAGCCCTTGATCACCTCGGCCTTGAGCGATTGCCAGATTTCGCGGTGCAGCGCATGAAAGGCCGGCTCAAGCTTGATTTCGGAAGTATCGCGCGGCCGCGACAGCGTCACCGTCCAGTCGCCGATGATGCGCGAGGCCGGCCCCGCCGACATGATGACGACGCGGTCGGACAGCGCGATCGCCTCCTCCAGGTCGTGGGTGACGAACAACACGGCCTTGCGGTCGGCGCTCCACAGATCGAGCAGCAGATTGCCCATGATCTGGCGTGTCTGCGCGTCGAGCGGACCGAACGGCTCGTCCATCAGCAGGATTTTCGGATCGCGGATCAGCACCTGCGCCAGCCCGACGCGCTTGCGCTGGCCGCCCGACAACATGTGCGGATAACGGTCGGCGAAGGAACCGAGACCGACACGCTTGAGCCAGTCCCGCGCGCGCGGCCGCGCTTCGCGCGACGGCGTGCCCGCCGTCTCCAACCCGATGGCGACGTTCTCCAGCGCCGTCTTCCACGGGAACAAAGCGTCGGCCTGGAACAGGTATCCCGCCTGGCGGTTCAGCCCGGTCAACGGCGCACCGAATATCTCGGCATGCCCCGCCGCCGGGCCGAGCAGGCCCGCGGCCACGTTCAGCAAGGTCGATTTGCCGCAGCCGGTGGGGCCGACAATGGAGACGAATTCGCCGTCCGCGACGTTCAGCGTGGCATGTTCCACCGCGGTGTAGACACCGCCGCCGGCCAGCCGGAACGCGACCGACACCTGGTCGAGCGACACGGCCGCCGGGCTGCCCGTTTGTTGCGCGTTATTGCTCGCGCTTGCCGCCATGCGTATCCCCTCTTGCGGGCGCAAACTAACCGCTTGCCCGGCCATTGCAAACCCGGCTCCTGCTGCCATCATCGCGGCAATGACGATCGATCCCCGCTTCACGGAAGCTTTCGCGCGCCTGCCGGATTATCTCGGCAGCCACGTTTTGGTGAGCATCACCGCGCTGGCGCTCGGGCTGGGTATCAGCCTGCCGCTTGCGATCCTGAGCGTCCGCCGGCCGGTGCTGCGCGGCGCGCTGCTGGGCGTCGCCAGCGTGGTGCAGACCATTCCCGGCCTGGCGCTGTTGGCGCTGTTTTATCCGCTGCTGCTGGCGCTGTCGGCACTGTCGGAGCGCGTGTTCGACAAGGGTTTCTCGGCGCTCGGCTTCCTGCCGTCGGTGCTGGCGCTGGCGCTCTATTCGATGCTGCCGGTACTGCGCAACACAGTGGCCGGCCTCACCGCCGTCGATCCGCGGCTGCGCGACGCCGGCCGCGTCATCGGCATGTCGCCGGGCCGGCTGTTGCGCGACATCGAACTGCCGCTGGCGCTTCCGGTGATCATGGCCGGCATTCGAACGTCGGCAGTGTGGGTGATCGGTACGGCGACGCTGGCGACGCCCATCGGCCAGGAGAGCCTCGGCAATTACATCTTCACTGGCTTGCAGACGCAGAACTGGGTCTTCGTGGTGTTCGGCTGCGTCGCCGCGGCGGTGCTGGCGCTCGTCGTCGATCAATTGCTGGCCTTGATCCAGTTCGGCATCGGGCGCCGCCATCCGCTGTGGATCGCACTCGGCGCGTCGGGCTTGCTCGCGGTAACGCTGGCGGCGCTGGTTCCCGGATTGACCCGCGCCACGTCGACCTATGTCGTCGGCGCCAAGACCTTCACCGAGCAATATGTGCTCGCCTCCTTGATCCAGCAGAAACTCGCTGCCTCAGGTCTCAGCGCTTCGCAACGCCAGGGGCTCGGCTCCAACGTCCTGTTCGACGCGCTGGCCGGAAGCGAGATCGACGTCGCGGTGGATTATTCCGGCACGCTCTGGGCCAACCTCATGCATCGCAACGACGTCAAGCCGCGCGCGGAGGTCTTGAGCGAATTGTCGCGCTGGCTCGAGAGCACGCACGGCATTCGCCTGCTTGGCGGCCTGGGTTTCGAAAACGCCTATGCGCTGGCGATGACGCGCCAGAAGGCCGAGGCCTTGGGCATCAAATCGATCGCCGACCTGGCGCGGCATGCCGGTCAACTCAGTATCGCCGCCGACTACGAATTTTTCGCCCGGCCGGAATGGGCGGCGCTGCAGAAAGCCTACGGCCTGACGTTTCGTGCGCAACGGCAGATGCAGCCGGAGTTCATGTACAAGGCGGTGACCGGCGGCGAAGTGGATGTGATCTCGGCCTATACCAGCGACGGCCAGATCGCGACGCTCGATCTCGTCGTGCTGGACGACCCGCGCCACGCCATCCCGCCTTATGACGCGATCCTGTTGCTGTCGCCGAAGCGCGCACGCGATGAGAAGTTGATCGCCGCACTGACGCCGCTGATCGACGTTATTCCCGTCGCCGCCATGCGCGCCGCCAATGCCCGCGCCGCGGCCGGGAATACGTCGGCGGAGGAAGTGGCGCGGTGGTTGAGCGAAGAGATTGGGAAGAAGTAGCCGGGTCCGGCGCCACGCGCCGTCCCGGAATGACCAGATTTTAATTCCGGTCTTCCTTGCCTTCGAGCTCCGCCGCGCGTTGCTCTGTCATCTTACGCATGCACTCGCCGGCCTCGATGCGCGCGATCGTGCCCTCGCCCATTCCATAATAAAGGCAGTTGGCATCGCGATACTGGATCCATAGCCGCTGCGCCACGCGCAACGGCTCGCGCTGTTTCGTCCCGCCAGCTTTGAGCAGACGCTGATAGGCGATCGTCATGCGCTTGTCCCACATGGCCGTTTTCGCGGCGATACATTCCACCATTTCATAGGTGCTGCCGTCGCAAGTGGCGTCGGGATCGCCCGGGTCGCCGGCCAATGCGCTCCCGGTTGTGGCCGTGATGACAATCAGCGCGGCAACGACGTAGAGAATACGGCTCATTTGGCCTGATCGTCGGTGCCGTCCAGTTCGTCGGCTCGGCTCTTCGTCATATGAAAAGAGCACTGCTCGGCCTCGATGCGGGAGATGGAGCCCTCGCCTTGATGGTAATATTCGCAGTTGGCGTCGCGGTACTGCACCCAAAGCCGCTGCGCGGCCTTCAACAGGTCGCGCTGTTCGGGCCGTGCGTCTTTCAGGGCCTCCCGGTAGGCTTTGTTCAGACGCTTGTCCTGTTCTTCCGTCAGCTTGCCGATACATTCCACGATTTGCAGGGTGCCGCCGTCGCAATCATTCGACGGGTCCTTGGAAGGGGCTGCGTCCGCCGCAGGCTTCGGCGCATCCTCCGCGTGGCAGATGGCCGCCGTCGCCGGCAGCGCAAGCGCAACGAGCATCATCGTAACAAGAGAGAATCGCATTTCATCGGCTCCATGCGTTTAGACGGGTTCGCCCTCCCGTTAGACGCCAGAATAGCCAATCCGGTTCAAATCGTCGCGCCGTCTTGTGTGCCGGACGCAAAAACGGCCGCCCCGGTCGGGGGCGGCCGCTGGAGAGCGGTGCTCGCGAAGCGTTTAGTTCTTGGCCTTGTCGACCATGGCGCGTTCCTTGATCCACGGCATCATCTCGCGCAGCTTGGCGCCGACGTGCTCGATGGAGTGCTCGGCGAGTTTGGCGCGGGTCGCCTTGATCGAGGTCTGGTTGACCTTGTTTTCGAGCATCCAGTCGCGGGTGAACTTGCCGGACTGGATGTCGTTGAGGATGCGCTTCATCTCGGCCTTGGTCTCCGGCGTGATCACGCGCGGCCCGGAAACGTATTCGCCGTACTCGGCGGTGTTCGAGATCGAGTAGTTCATGTTGGCGATGCCGC
>CAITEM010000347.1 GCA_903891395.1 uncultured Hyphomicrobiales bacterium
ACCGCGTGGACCGGCATTCGCAACCACACCGCCAAGCTCAACATGATGAAGATGCAGAAAGGCGATCGCGGCTTCTTCTATCACTCCAATACCGGCAAGGAGATCGTCGGCATCGTCGAGATCATCAAGACCGCCTATCCCGACCCGACCGCGAAAGCCGGTGAGCCCTGGGTCTGCGTCGATATCAAGGCGATCGAGCCAGTGCCAAAGCCGGTGACGCTCGCCGCGATCAAGGCCGAGCCGAAGCTCGCCGACATTCAATTGCTCCGGCAGTCGCGACTGTCACTGCCGTCGATCACGGATGCGGAATGGAAGTTCGTGTGTAAGATGGGCGGCCTCTGATCGTCATTCCGGGGCGCGAGTGAAGCGAGCGGACCCGGAATCCAGAGGCTTCAAAGATTTTTTCTGGATTCCGGGTTCGCGCTAACGCGCGCCCCGGAATGACAAGTGAGGGAGAAAGCAAATGGGCCACACCATGAACTGGGCAAGCGTATTGTCGGCCGCCATCGCGGCGTGGATTTTCGGCGCGATCTACTACACCACGCTCGGCAAGGTCTGGATGGCCGCGCAGGGCAAGACCGCGGAATCCTGCAAGGCAGAATTCGACGCCAAGTCGGGCGTGGCGAAATTTACGCCCTTTGTGCTGTCGTTCATCGGCGCGCTGATCACGGGCGCGGTGCTGTACGGCATCCTGACGCACAGCGGCCTGTGGAGCTGGCACGCCGGCATGGTCACCGGCGCGTTCTGCTGGTTCGGCTTCGTGCTGACGACCGTTGTCATCAACAACGCCTATGCCGGACGCAAGGTCATGCTGTCGGTCATCGACAGCGCCCACTGGCTCGGCGTCCTCCTGATCATCGGCAGCATTGTCGGCTGGATGGGGCCCTAAACCCTCGCCGGCATTGATATTTCTCAATCCGCACGCGACCAAAGTTTGACGCCGCAGCCTTGTCGCCTGCGGCGCTGCCGTCGCATAATGGACCCAACAAAGAGGCATAAGCATCCGCGCCGTTCCGCGCGGGCTGGGAGGAGTTGCGATGTCCGACAAGGTCTATGACGTTCCGTCCGAGTGGCAGAAGCGCGCCTACATCGACGACGCCAAGTATCAGGCGATGTACGCGGCCTCCGTCGCCGATCCGGACACGTTCTGGGGCGAGCAGGCCAAGCGCATCACCTGGTCGAAGCCCTTCACCAAGGTGAAGAACACCTCCTACGCGCCCGGCAACATTTCGATCAAATGGTTCGAGGACGGCAAGCTCAACGCCTGCTTCAACTGCGTCGATCGTCACGTCGAGAAGCGCGGCGACCAGGTCGCGCTGATCTGGGAAGGCGACGATCCGAAGCAAGACAAGACCGTCACCTACAAGCAATTGCACGCCGAGGTGCAGAAGTTCGCCAACGTCCTCAAGAAGCAGGGCGTCAAGAAAGGCGACCGCGTCACCATCTATTTGCCGATGATTCTGGAAGCGGCTTACGCCATCCTCGCCTGCGCGCGCATCGGCGCGGTGCACTCGGTGATCTTCGGTGGCTTCTCGCCGGATTCGATCGCCGGCCGTGTCGAGGATTGCCAATCCGACATCATCGTCACGTCCGATGAAGGCATCCGCGGCGGTCGCAAGATTCCGCTCAAAGCCAACGTCGACGCCGCCTGCGAGAAGGCGCCGGTCAGATGCGTGATCGTCGTCAAGCACACCGGCTCGGCCGTTACCATGAAAGCCGGCCGCGACGTCTATTACGACGACATCGCCAAGACCGTGGCGGCCGACTGCCCATGCGAAGAGATGAACGCGGAAGACCCGCTGTTTATTCTCTACACCTCGGGCTCGACCGGAAAGCCGAAGGGCGTGCTGCACACCACCGGCGGCTACATGGTCTACACCTCGATCACGCATCAATACGTGTTCGATTATCACGACGGCGATATCTACTGGTGCACCGCCGACGTCGGCTGGGTCACCGGCCACAGTTACATTCTCTACGGGCCGCTCTCGAACGGCGCTATCTCGCTGATGTTCGAGGGCGTGCCGAACGACCCACCGAATTCACGCTTCTGGGAAGTCATCGATAAGCACAAGCTCAACACCTTCTACACCGCGCCGACCGCGATCCGCGCGCTGATGCAGGCGGGCAACGACCCGGTGACGAAGACATCGCGCAAAAGCCTGCGCCTGCTCGGCTCAGTCGGCGAACCGATCAATCCGGAAGCCTGGGAGTGGTACTATCACGTCGTCGGCGACGGCCGTTGCCCGATCGTCGATACTTGGTGGCAGACCGAGACCGGCGGCATTCTCATCACGCCGCTGCCGGGCGCGACCAAGCTCAAACCGGGCTCCGCGACGCGGCCGTTCTTCGGCATCCAGCCGCAGATCGTCGACGCCGAGGGCAAACCGCTCGAAGGCGCGACCTCGGGCAATCTCTGCATCCTCGACTCGTGGCCAGGACAAATGCGCTCGGTCTATGGCGACCACGAGCGCTTCGAGCAGACCTATTTCTCGACCTACAAGGGCAAATACTTCACCGGCGACGGCTGCCGCCGCGACGAAGACGGCTACTACTGGATCACCGGCCGCGTCGACGACGTCATCAACGTCTCGGGACACCGTCTCGGCACCGCCGAGGTCGAAAGCGCGCTGGTGGCGCACCCGAAAGTCTCCGAAGCCGCCGTCGTCGGCTATCCGCACGACATCAAGGGCCAGGGCATCTACGCTTATGTCACCCTGATGGCCGGCGAAAAGCCGAGCGAGGAACTGCGCAAGGAGCTGGTCGGCTGGGTGCGCAAGGAGATCGGCCCCTTCGCTTCACCGGATCTCATCCAGTTCTCGCCCGGCCTGCCGAAGACGCGTTCGGGCAAGATCATGCGCCGCATCCTGCGCAAGATCGCCGAGGACGAATACGGCAGCTTGGGCGATACCTCGACGCTGGCCGACCCGGCTGTCGTGGACGATCTGGTGAACAACCGGCAGAATAAGAAAGTGGCGAAGGTCTGACCACATTCCAGCTTGCGCGGGAATGTGCGGAGGCTATCGACTCCCATCTGCATTATATTCACAATCCCTTGAACCTCGGTGCCGGGCCGGGCGACGAAGCTTTGTTGCTCGCATATTATTGCTCATAGGGGGGCCGGGCCGTCCGGCTTGAGATCATGCATTCTTTCACCCGCCGCGGCTTTGCGCTGGCCGGCATCACCGTGCTCGCGGTTTTCTTGTCCGGCTGCGGCGACAACGAGCCGGAACAGCGCAAGGCCTTCATCGCCTTCCTGCAGACACGCATCGTCGACAAGGCGGGCGTTCACGTCCCCCAACTCACCGACGACGAGAAAAATTCATTCGGGCCTTATGTCGACCATTTCGCCGTGATCACCGCGTTCACGGACAATCCCGAGATGATGGCGACGGGCGCGAAGATGCAGACGATCACGCAACGCGTCAGCCTCAACTCGATCCAGGATTTGGTCGACCATCGCGCCGATCTCAAGTCGGTCAGTGACGACCTGGCGAAAGTCCAGGAAACGATGAACCGCGAATTGGCCAAGAGCACGGCGGCGCGCACGGCACTCAAGCAGCCGGATGACCTGAAGGCGGTCTTCGATAAGGCCTTCGAAAAAGACGTCGCCGCGCCGGTTCGCGCCTTCAACGAAACCTTCCCCATCGTCGCGGATATCGCGGCCGCCGGCATCAAGCTCGGCGACTATGTTGATAGCCACCGCAGCAAGGTCACGATGTCGGGGAGAAGCGTCGGCGGTGAAGATCCGCAGACGGCGAAGGAACTCGATATCTTGGTTAAAAATCTCGCCGCTCAGGCGCCGCGGTTCCAAGAGGCGCAGCGCCATCTGCGCTCGATTCTGCAGGGAAGTTGATCGCGGCGCCGCAGCGCCCGGCACGGACCGGCATTTTCCGGCTTCCCCGGAAATTTACGCTAATAGGAGGTTTCCGCTGAGCTTTTGCGCTGCGGGACTACACTCGTACCCGTTAGCATTCCGGGGCGGGTGTCATGGTTCTTGTGATGAGACGGGCGGTGTTCTTCATCGCCTTTCTGCTGATGTTCGTACTGGTCGCGGCGGCGGTGGCGCATTCCGCCACCAGCGAGCGCAGCCTCGTGGCGTTCTCAGGCTTCGCGCCCGGCACCATCGTCGTGAAGACCGGCGAACGCAGTTTGTATTTCGTGCTCGATGAACAGCGCGCGTTGCGCTTCCCGGTCGGCGTCGGCAAAGCCGGCAAGACCTGGACCGGCGTCGCGCAAGTCGAAGGCAAATATGTAAAGCCGGCCTGGCAGGCGCCGGACGAACTCGGCGGCGGCCCCGTGATCCCCGGCGGCTCCGCTAATAATCCGATGGGCGCCGCGGCGCTCACCATGCGTGGCGGCGAATACGCCATTCACGGCACCAACCGGCCGCAGTCGATCGGCGGCTTCGTTTCTTCCGGCTGCATCCGCATGCACAATCGCGATATCGTCGAACTTTATCGCCTGGTCCCGGTCGGCACACCGGTGATTGTCGAAAGATGATCCTTCGCCGGCACCTCCTTAAATTTGTCGCCGCCGCGCTGGCGGTCTTTTCGACGCGTGCCGCGCAGGCGCGCGATGTCGTGCCGCTGGCTGGATACAATTACGCGCGCGGCAGCGTCGTGATCTCGACCGGCAGCCGCGCGCTTTATTACGTGCTCGGCAACGGCCAGGCGATCCGCTACCCGGTCGGCGTCGGCAAAGCCGGCATGGCCTGGCACGGGCGGGCCTTCGTGGCGTTGAAGAAATTGCACCCGGCCTGGAGCATGCCGCCCGAACTCGGCGGCGGCGGCCCGGTCATCCCCGGCGGCTCGCCGCAAAATCCGATGGGCGCCGCAGTGCTGGGCCTCGATCACGGCAATTACGCCATTCACGGCACCAACGATCCGTCGTCGATCGGCGGCTATGTCTCCCATGGCTGCATCAGGATGCACAACGAAGACGTCCTGGATCTGTACCGTCGCGTGCCGATGGGCACCGACGTTTACGTGACAAATTGATAGTCACGCACGTTCGATATGCATAATTTAAGAACGGCAACCTAAGCGTGAATCAGACGGCCGCCGCTAAAGCGGTGCGCCGACAATGTTTTTTGCTTGGGCCTCGCGACCCAGCCACAATTCGTGGCAAGGATGGGCGCATGCCGCGTCCGCGAACCTCTCCCCAGCCGGAAGTCCCTGGCCTCGCTGCCCGTCGAATCGCCGTCGATATTCTCGACGCCGTGTTTCGGCGCCGCATTGCGCTCGACGAGCAATTGTCCGGCCGCGCCGCCCACCCCGGGCTCGCCACGTTGGCCGACCGCGACCGCGCGCTGATGCGACGGCTGGTCGCGACGGTGTTGCGCCGGCTCGGCACGCTGCGCCATGTGCTCGGCGGATTTCTCGAAAAAGGATTTCCCGCCGAGGCACCCCGTGTCGAATCGATCTTGCTGGTCGGCGCGGCACAAATACTTTGGCTCGACGTTCCCGATCATGCCGCGGTCGATCTGTCGGTGCGCCTCGCCCAAAGCGACCGGCGCGCCGGGCGTTACGCCGGCCTGGTCAACGCCGTGCTGCGCCGTGTCGCGCAGAACCGCGCCACCATCATGGCCGACACAATTTCGCGCGACACGCCGGACTGGCTGCTCAAGCGCTGGACCAAGACTTACGGCGCCGACATCGCGCGCGCGATCGCCGAGGCTAACGGTCACGAACCTGCGCTCGACGTCAGCGTCAAACAAGACCCTGAAATCTGGGCCGAGCATCTGCATGGCCGCGTCGTCGCAACCGGTACAGTGCGCACCTTGGCGCATGGCGCCATCTCGCTGCTGCCCGGCTTCACCGAAGGCGCCTGGTGGGTGCAGGACGCCGCCGCGTCGATCCCCGCGCATTTGCTCGGCGACGTGCGCGACCGCGACGTGCTCGATCTGTGCGCGGCGCCGGGCGGCAAGACCGCGCAGCTCGCCAATGCCGGCGCGCGCGTCGTAGCGCTCGATCGCTCCGCGCCGCGGCTGACGCGCCTCACCGAAAATCTGGCGCGGCTGTCGTTGAAAGCCGAGACCATCGCCGCCGACGCGCTCGAATGGCAAGGCGGCCTGTTCGACGCCATCCTGCTCGACGCGCCCTGCTCGTCGACGGGGACCATTCGCCGTCATCCCGACGTACCTTGGCTCAAGGCCGAGGCCGACCTGGTCCAGCTCACGTCGTTGCAGCACCGGCTGCTCGATCACGCCGTGACGCTGCTCAAGCCCGGCGCGACGATAGTCTATTGCGTTTGCTCGCTGGAACCGGAAGAAGGCGCCGACCAGATCAACGCTTTGCTCGCCCGCAACACCACCGTTGCGCGCAAGCCGATCACGGCGCCGGAGGTATTCGACCGGGCCGAATTCCTCACCGCAGACGGCGATTTGCGGACACTGCCGCAGTATTTGCCCGACCCCGAACCGCAGTGGGGCGGCCTCGACGGCTTCTTTGCCGCCAGGCTCACGCGAATTGGCTAGCATTTTCGCGGTTAAATCACGATCCGGCCAAGCGTATTGGCCGTTTGCCGCCCCTTCGCTATCGTGGCTGACTCGCGCGCGAATCGGGCCGCGTTGCAGGGGACAGGCAGCTTCATGAGGGGTGTTTCGGTCGCGGAGCGATTAAGGCTCTCCGTGCTCATCGGGCGCCGCGCATTCCGCAGCCTCGCCGGGGGCTTCAACACCCATCCGCTGTTACGCTGGCGCTTCGGCTCGACCAAGACCGACCGGCTGGTCATCGCTCCGCAAGATCTGCGCACCGCCGACGCCACCCGCGCCAGCGAGATCTATGCCGGACGTTTCGCCTTCGCCGGCAAGGTCGTCATCTGCGACCGGCGCTCGCCCTTCGAGATGACGCCGCCGTCCGACGAATGGGCGGTGCAACTGCTGAGCTTCTCCTGGCTGCGCCATTTGCGCGCCGCCGACTCGGCCATCACCCGCGCCAATGCGCGCTCGCTGATCGACGAATGGATCACGCTGCAAGGCGGCTGGCATCCGGTCGGCTGGCGCTCCGACATTCTGTCGCGCCGCATCATCTGCTGGCTTAGCCAGGCGCCATTCGTGTTGCAGGATTCCGACGCCAAATTTTATCGCCGCTTCATCCGCAGCCTGTCGCGGCAGGTGCGCTATTTGCGCCGTACGCTGAACGAGGCACGCGACGGCATGCCGCGGCTGCAGGCGATAATCGCACTGACTTTCGCGACCCTCTGTCTGCAAGGCCAGTCCGGAAGCCTGCGCGCCCATGCGCGCCGTCTGATCGAAGAACTGCGGGCGCAACTCTTACCCGACGGCGGCCATATCAGCCGCAATCCCGGCGCGCTGATCGAACTGCTGGCCGACC